>JBAQRU010000225.1:0-1805 GCA_049296025.1 Lysobacteraceae bacterium
ATTCGTTATTGGTGCCGTAGGTGATGTCGGCGGCGTAGGCTTCGCGCCGGCTCACCGGCAGCAGCTCGTCGCTGGCGTCGGACAGCAGAAAGGAATTGGGCTCCCCGGGGCCGGCAAAGGACTGGATCACACCGACCGACAACCCCAGGTATCGATACACCGGACCCATCCAGGTCGCATCGCGACGCGCCAGATAGTCGTTCACGGTAACGATATGAACGCCTTCGCCGGTGAGGGCGTTGAGGTAGGCCGGCAGCGTCGCCACCAGCGTCTTGCCTTCGCCGGTACGCATCTCCGCGATCCGGCCCTGGTGCAGAACGGCACCACCGATCAGTTGCGCATCGAAGTGGCGCAAGCCCAGGGTGCGACTCGCCGCTTCGCGCACTACCGCAAAAGCCTCCGGGAGCAGATCGTCAACCGTCGCGCCATCCGCGAGACGCTGGCGAAACTCGCCGGTCTTGGCCTGCAAGGCCGCGTCGTCGAGGTCGCTCAGACCGGTCTGGTTATTGACGGCCTTCACCACCTTGCGCAGCGCGCGCAACGCCCGATCATTCTGGGTTCCAATGAGCTTCTTGAGTAAACCGACCACGTGGGTGTCCCGGAGCTTGCGTAGGGGCGAATGGCGGCAGCGCGCTGGCCCTGCCGAAAATGGGGCTGTATGTTATTTCACTGAATGACGCGGTGTATATAAGGTGCCGGATTCATGCGGCGGCCGTCCGGAACACCACGCGCGCACCCGGACACCGAGGTACGCGATGCCGGTGCGACTCAACTCGCCAACAGCGGGCGGGAATAGGACACGGGAACGGCCTCGCCCTCGCCTTCGAAGCTAACGATTTCCCAGGCGTCCGGTCGTTGCAGCAGCTTGCGCAGCAGCGCACTGTTGAGCGCATGGCCGGATTTTTCGGCGTCGAATTCACCGATCAGACCGTAGCCCAGCAGATAAAGATCGCCGATGGCATCCAGAATCTTGTGCTTGACGAACTCATCCTTGTAACGCAGCCCGTCTTCGTTCAGCACGCCGGTATCGTCCACCACGATCGCATTGTCCATGCTGCCGCCCAGCGCGAGCCCCTTGGAGCGCAGATAGTCGATTTCGTGCATGAAACCGAAGGTTCGGGCGCGACTCACGTCCTTCACAAAGGACGTACTGGAAAAATCGACGGTCACCCGCAGCCCGTCCGCCGCGAACAGCGGATGGTCGAACGCAATCGCGAACGTCACGCGGAAACCTTCATAGGGGCGAAAGGTGGCTTTTTTGCCATCCTGTTCGATCGACACTTCCTTGCGAATGCGCAGAAATTTTTTGGGCCGCGCCTGCTCGACGATGCCGGCGGACTGGATCAGGAACACGAAAGGTCCGGCGCTGCCGTCCATGATCGGCACTTCCGATGCCGTGACCTCGACGATCGCATTGTCGATGCCCAGACCCGCCAGCGCGGAGAGCAGGTGTTCTACCGTCGAGACCCGTACATCGCCTTTGACCAGCGTGGTGGAGAGCGTGGTGTCGCCTACGTTCTCGGCACAGGCACGGATGTCAACCGGCGGGTTCAGGTCGGTGCGCCGGAACCAGATGCCGGTATCGGGTTCGGCAGGGAGCAGGGTAAGAAACACCTTTTGCCCGGTATGCAAGCCCACACCGGTCGCGCGGATCGCATTCTTGAGTGTGCGCTGCTGGATCAAACGGATGCCTCACCGAACCCCAAGGCGCCCCATGGTAGCAAAACCGGACATCCTGCCGCCAGCGAGCCGCGTGTGCGTCCGTGCGCGGCGCACAACGAGTGGCCTTGACCGGGAAGACCTTC
>JBAQRU010000226.1:0-17149 GCA_049296025.1 Lysobacteraceae bacterium
TGCCTGCGCCGCCGCCCGAACCCGGCACGGCAGCAACCGCGCCGCAGATTCAGCCGGCAACGCCTGCGACAGGCGATCAGATTGTTTCGCTGGCCGATCTCGATCCGGAGGCGCGCAAACAATTGCCGCCGCTGAAACTCAGCATGCATCTATGGAACGAAGCGCCGTCGCAGCGTTTCGTGATTCTCGACGGCCAGCGCTTGAGAGAAGGCGACGTGCTCGGCGAAATCGTGGTAGAGCGGATCAGCCGCGACGGTGCGGTGCTGGCGTGGCGCGGTAGCCGGTTGAAGATCGAGCTGCGCTGAAAGTCCAGGCAACCGCAGCCCGCGCTCAGAAATTGTATTCGGCCCACTGATCGCCCGGCACCACTTGCACCAACTTGCAGCGACTCTTCGACGCTGCGGCGCATTCCTCGACGATCTTCTTCCTGGCGCTTTTTACGGCTGCCTTGAGCTCTTTCACGCGCATGAATGTCTGCGGATAGTCGTAGACGTGGAAGAACAAGCCGCCGTCGGCCGCGCGCGCCACCGCAAGAATCCCGGCATCGTAACGACCATCGATTCGGCAATGCCTGCGGCCTGCATTCGCGCATTTGCGCATGGCCACCGCATCCGCCCCGGCAGCCGACATCAGATCCGCACCCAGGTTGTATCCGGGCTTGCCTTTCGCATCCTCCCACCGGACCAGCGTCCAATGCCCGGACAGGACGGACACCGGACCCGCCGGGCCGGTGTCGACCGGGAACGACGGCGGCGCCTGCGGATAGACGCAGATCGGCACGCAGACGCCACCATTGCAACTGCTACCGGCCTGGACCATGTCCACCGGGCAGGCATCGTTGGCCAGCAGTGGATGCGAGCACAGCAACAGCGCCGCAGACAGCGCGACGACTGCTGACAGTCGTGATCTTCCGGACTCGATAGTCATTCCATTCGCTCCAGCGACAGCATCCGACTGGCCCGATCGCCACGTCTTGATGTGTCCTCGACGATACCCGTCGAATGCCGCGTATGCAAAGCCGATGATCTTCAGACGCGATCGTCAGACACGATTGTCGCAGTCGTAGCCGCGGATCAGATCAGGCAGGGTCTTGCCGGATTCGTCGCGGAACCGTTCGCTCAGCACCTCGATCCGCTGGATGCGATCGACGCGGAAATTGCGGAAGGCGTCGCGCGATTCGCACCATGCCGCCAAGGTCCAGACCTCGCCCCAGAAGAAACAGCCCAGCGGCCGGACCACGCGCGTGCTGACATCGTCCTTGAGATCGAGATAGTCGATGCGCAATTTGGTCTTGCGGTCGGTGGCGTGCCGCAGTTGTTCCAGGCGTTCGCGGGTGGCGCGATCGGGGCCGACCTGCGGCGCGTAGACCGATAGGTTTTCTGCAGCGATGCGCTCGATCGCCGGCAGCACCGCGAGGATTTTCGCCAGCGCGTCGTCCGCATGGCGCGCAAGACCCGTATCGATGCGCGGCTGCGCGACCCGCACGCACGCCACCAGCGCCTGCGCTTCCTGGGTCGTGAACATCAGCGGCGGCAGATCGAAGCCGCGGCGCATGCGGTAGCCGACGCCGGCCTCGCCTTCGATCGGTACGCCCTGCGCCTGCAGCGCAGCGACATCGCGATACACCGAACGTTGCGAGACTTCCAGGCGATCGGCGAGAAACGCGGCCGTCGTCAGTCGACGGCCGCGAATGAGTTGCACGATCTGGAACAGACGGTCGGCGCGGCGCATGGCGTCAGGCCCGGAGGCGGTCGTCGGAGACGGCGCATCCTGACATGCCCTGAGTCGACATGCTCAAGCCAATGCGTGCAGACCGACGCGATTGCCTTCGCTGTCGGCGATATGGGCGAAGCATCCCATCCCTTCCGGCAGTTCCGTACGCGGCAGCGTCACCCGGCCGCCTGCGGCTTCCACGCGCGCCAGCATCGCATCGAGCGACGGCTCGGCATTGAGGTAGACGACAGCGCCTTCCGGCGACGGCTGCGGGCCATCGGCATTGGCGAACAGGCAGCCGCCCACGCCGTATTTTTCATACGGGAACACCGCGAGGGTCGTCTTGGGCCCGGCCTGTTCGCGGCGCAGCGGCGAATCGAATACGGCTTCGTAGAAACGCTGCGCGCGGTCCAGATCGCGAACCGGAATCTCGAACCAATTGACGGCGTTGTGTCTGGCGTGTTGCATGCGGCCTCCTCAAGCTGCGCTATGTGAGACCGCATGCTGCGCGCAGGCTGCTGACAACGCTGTGTCAGCAGCCTGCGCATGGATCATTCGCCCATGTAGCAGCAGTTGAGCTTGTTGCCGTCGAGGTCGCGGAAATAGGCGGCGTAGAAGCCGGGAGAACGCTGGCCCGGTGCGCCTTCATCCGTGCCGCCGAGTTCGATCGCCTTGGCATGGACGCGATCGACCTGTTCGCGACTGCGCGCATTCAGCGCCGCCATCACGCCATTGCCGACGGTCGCCGGATTCTTGTCGAATGGATTGGTGATGGCGAGACCCGCGCCTTCCTGCGAGTTGCCCCAGGCGATGAAATAGTCGGGTTCTTCCATGAAACGTTTCGCGCCGATTTCTGCGAGCAGCACGTCGTAGAAAGCAGCGGCGCGGGCCAGATCGTTGGTGCCGAGCGTGGTGTAGGCGAGCATGTGAATATCCTATGGGATGGAATGACGCAGGATCCGCGAACCCTGCTGACAACCACTGTCAGCAATGTTCGCGGCAAGCGGTATCCTACGCCCGACTTCGCCGGTCGCGAAACCGGCTCATCGCCCACGGGAATACCGCATGCCCACGCACCATTTCGAACTCGACCGCGAATACATCGAATTGAACCAGTTGCTGAAGCTCACCGGCGTGTGCGACAGCGGCGGGGCCGGCAAGCATCTGGTCGCCACTGGCGCTGTGCGCGTGGATGGCGTGGTGGAACTGCGCAAGACCTGCAAGATCCGCGACGGCCAGACCGTCAGCATCGGGGATGTCCATATCCACGTCGAAGGTCTCCGCTGAAGCGCATCAACGCGCGCGCAACCCCTGCTCATACCAGTTGCGGCTGCTGTTGACGATCTTCACGACCGACAGCATGACCGGCACTTCGATCAACACACCCACGACGGTCGCCAGTGCCGCGCCCGACTGGACCCCGAACAGACTGACTGCCGCAGCGACCGCAAGCTCGAAGAAATTACTCGCCGCGATGAGCGAAGACGGACCCGCGACGCAGTGCTCGACACCCAGCTTCCGGTTCAGCCAGTAGGCGAGCGCGGAATTGAAATAGACCTGGATCAGGATCGGCACCGCCAGCATCGCGATGACCAGCGGCTTGCGGACGATCTGCTCGCCCTGGAAGCCGAACAGCAGCACCAGCGTCAGCAGCAAGGCCGCCAGGGACGCGGGCTGCATGACCGCAAGCGCGGCCTTCAGGCTGGAGGCGCCGCGACGCAGCAAGCCATGACGCAATACCGCCGCGATCAGGATCGGCACGACGATGTACAGGCCAACGGAAAGCGCGAGCGTGTCCCACGGCACGGCAATCGAGGAAACGCCCAACAGCAGCGCAACGATCGGCGCGAACGCGAAGACCATGATCACATCGTTGATCGCCACCTGGCTGAGCGTGAAGTTCGGCTCTCCGTCGCAGAGATTGCTCCACACGAACACCATCGCCGTGCAAGGCGCGGCAGCCAACAGCACGAGCCCCGCGATGTAGGAATCGATCTGGTCCGAGGGAAGATACGCAACGAAGACGTGGCGCAGGAAGAATCCGCCCAACAGCGCCATCGACAGCGGCTTGACCAGCCAGTTGATCGACAAAGTCACGCCGATCCCTTTCCAGTGCGCGCCGATTTTGCGCATGGCGCCATAGTCGATCTTCATCAGCATCGGGATGATCATCACCCAGATCAGGCCGGCGACCGGGAAATTGACGTTGGCCATCTCGAGCGCTGCGATCCGCTCGAAATGGCCCGGCATCCCATGCCCCAGCAAGGTGCCGACCGCGATGCACAGCGCGACCCACAGGGTCAGATAGCGCTCGAAAGTGCCGATCCCCGGCTTCACGGATGCGTGTTCCGCGAGTCCGGCTTCGCTTTCAGATTTCATTCGACGGCCGTCCCTGTTCCGTGCAGCGACTGCTCGGCAACAACGTCATCGAACGCATCCATTGGCCATGCCAACAACGGTGCGATACAACGCTGCGATCGGTCACCTGCCCGCCCTCAATTCCGGCCATCGCCGCAGCCGGCGATGGCGCAACCTGCTTTTTCAACCGCCTGTCTGATCGGCCCGCAGCAGGGTGCGTCGGCCGGACGATCCGGCTTCGGGGCACAGCACACGCCCTGCGGCGTGGTGTCGTCGCAACAGGCCTTTTTTTCGACGGCCGCACCGGTGCCGGTCGGCGATGCCGCGCTCATGGCTTTCAGATCCGCAGCGCGCGCCGAGCTCAGATCGCAACCTTGCTTCGCGCCGTGGTAGCTGGCGATGCGCCCGACGGTGTGGAACGCCTCCCAACGCGTGCCCTGCGGATCTTCGCTCCAGAATTTGTCCGATCTGGCGTAACAGCATTCGGCGCCCGCTTCGGGCACCACCGCTTGACCGGCGGCATCGAGGCGAGCCCCGAGTTCGACCAGTTCATCGGCGTTTTCGGCCTGGATGCCCAGATGATCGATCCCGGGCGAACCGCTGCGGGTGGAAATCGCAAAGTTGACCCGTGGGTCCTCGATCATCCATTTCGCGTACTCGCGCTCATGCACGCTCGGGGCAGCGGCGAACAGGCTCGAATAGAAACGGACGCTTTCTTCGATATCGCGGACGGAGACATGCACGTGGAAACGTTTCATCGGGATTCCCAAGCAGTTGAAGAGCAAGCAGTTGAAGAGCAACCGTTGAAGGGCGGCAGTGAGGGGCAAACGGCGCTCCGGGAGGGCATCCCGGGCGTTCTGGTAGCGCCGGACTACGTTTCCATAATTATCGAAATATGGAAAAAATACAATCAAAGCCCTGCGGCCGCCGACGAACGGTCCACGCTTGGATCGATGTCATCGTTTCAAGCGATCTTCAGGTCCTGGTCCGCCTGGCAGAACGCGTCATGCAACTCCCGCACGGCGTCGGCTTCCGGATCGGACGCCCCGCTTCCGAGCATCTCGACAAATCGACAGGCGGCGTACGCCTTCGCTTCGCGTTCGTAGGTCTCGATCCACTGCCGGCGCGCCGGCAGCTCGGCGTGTTCGGGGCGCCAGACCGCCGAGTACGGCGGTCGTATCCGTGGCAGGCCCATGCGCCACGGCTTCGGGCTGATCCGCGCGCGGAAGCAGTTCTGGTTGAAGCACATGCGTGCGTACATCGGGTCGACACCGAGCGCATCGAAGCACGCCGTGACCTCGGCTTCGCGCGGATCGAACAAGCGGTGCATGGCCAACAGGCGCAGACCCGCAGGCGTGCGATAGACGCGCAGGCACCAGCCCGGATGGGTCGTCAGGAAGCGGCGCACGCGCCGGATCGCGACCTGCTCGTGACCGCCCCGCAGTGCCGCAGACAACCTGCGCAACGCGCCGGGCAGCGGCACGCCGAGCAACAGCGATGCGAAGAAGCCGACGACCAGCGACGCGGCAGTGGAAAAATGAAGGCCTGCGATCATCACGCCGACGCTGAGCGCGAACACGAAGATCATCGATGCCAGCACATGGCGCGGACGGCTCTCGACGGCGAAATCGATATCGGCGAACAGCACGTTCGGCGTATTCAGACACAATGCACCGTAACCATTGCGGGTGATGACGGTATCGCCCGCGCGGTCGACGATCTCTTCGCGGATCGGCATGCCTTCCGCGCCGTTGTAGGCGACCCGCCGCTCGCGGCGCGGCAGTTTCTCGCCCGCCAGCACGCGTTCCAATGCCTCCCGCACGCGAACGTCCGCATGCGCCTGCGCTTCGGCTTCGCCGACATCCGACCAGCCGAAGCGCCGCACCGTGATCTGGCGCTTGCGCTCACGATGCCGCAGGCGCGCTTCGGCCCAGTACCTGGGGATGATCATCGTGCGCTCCTCGATCAGCGGGCAGCGGGCGGAATCACTGCGCGCCGATGTTCGTGCGCAGGAATTTCAGCACCCGGCCGTAATACTCGCGACGGTTCTCATCGCCGTAGATGCCGTGCGTCTCGTCGTCGAAAAAGAAGGTCTCCATCGGCTTGCCGGCCTTCTCCATCGCCGCGACCATCGCCCGCGCATGCTCGAAGGACACCCGTTGATCGTGGTTGCCATGCACCAGCAGCACCGGCACCTTGATCTTCGCCACGTGCTTCACCGGCGACTGCTCGTAGAGCTCGACTTCGTTGTCGCCGACGGCCTCGTCCAGATAGTTGCGGCCCCATTCGCTCTGGTGGGTATCGCCCCATTTGCGGGTGGTGACCAGATTGGTGGGGCCGGCGGTGGAAATCGCGCAGCGGTACAGATCGGGCTCGCGCACGATGCCCATCAGCGAGGCATAGCCACCGAAGCTGGTGCCCCAGAGACAAACGCGCTTCGGATCGATGCGTCCGCCGGACATCGCCCAGCGCGTACCGTCGACGATGTCGTCCATGATCTTCAGTCCCCACTGCCGATAGCCCGAATGCTCGAACGCCAGGCCCCGCCCGTCGGAACCACGGTAATTGATGCGCAACACCGCATAGCCGTTGGCGGCAAGAATCTGCGACTCCTCGTCGTAACTCCATCCGTCTTTCACGTCGAAGGGACCACCGTGCGGCATCACCACCAGCGGAGGCGGGGTCGACGCCGCGTTGGGCATCGTCAGATAGCCATGGAGTTCGATGCCGTCGCGGGTGGTGAAGGCGATCGGCTCACTGCGCGCCAGCGTGTCCGGGCTGAGCCAGGGCTTGGCACGTGCGACCAGATCCATGCGTTTTGTCGCGCGGTCGAGCAGATAGAAACTGCCCGGGTCTCGATCGCTCCAGACGTTGACGACGATGTGTTGCCCATCGCGCGAACCGTTGGCGAACGCGACCGCATCATCGGGGAATGATTTTTCCATGCCGCGCAGCAATTTGGCATCGGGGTCTGCGGCATCCCAGAAACGCGCACGCGGCACGCCGAGCCCGTAGGCCGCGCCAATCGGCTGACGGCCATCGGCCGACCACAGCACGAAAGCCGGGTCGAGCACCGGATCGCTCATGACCTCGGTGTGTTCGCCGGTGGCGAGCGTCAGGCGTTCGATCACATCGGGACCCGCTTTGCGCTCGGTGAGAATGAACACATGACGGTCGTCGCGCGAGGTGCCGATGAGCCCGATCTCGACGCCGCTCTGCGCTTCATCGTTGAAGATCTCCCAGCCTTCGCCCTTGCGGATCCATACCTTCTGGATCCGGTCGTCACCCCACGCCGATGCGAACAGCACATGCCCCGCGTTGTCGGTGAAGAAGGACGTATCGACCGCAGGCGCATCGGCGATTCGCGGGCCTTTCCAGTGATCTTCGTCGACTTTCTGCACGTAGGTGAGACACCCTTTGTGGGTGTTCCTCGCGCAACGTTCGATCAGGAGATGTTCGTCGTCGTCGATCAGCGTATCGACGATCGTCGCGTAGAACGAACGGATCCGGCTGCCGTCGACGTTGATCGCGACGATCCGCGGATCGAGGTAGTACTGCTGGACGTTGTCGCCGCCCCAGGTGGACATCACGTACAGGCGCTGGTCGTTGACCCACCAGACGCGGCTGATTTCGGCCTTTTCCTCGGGATCCAGCACCCGCACCGGCTTGTTGGTCTCGCGGTCGATGATCGCGAGCAGCATCCGGTTCTGGTTGTTCTCGGGTTTGCGCACGGTCGCCGCGATGTACTTGCCGTTCGGCGAAATCTTCACGATGTCGTGCTGGCTCGGCTTGAGGATGTCCTCCAGCGTCGGCGGCGGCGCGGCATGCGCCGACAAACCCACCGCCCACGCCGCCAAGGCGACGACGGCGCCGCGTATCGACCTGTGATGTCCCATGCCACGGCTCCGCATTCCGCTTGGACTGCGGCCATCGAACACCAACCATGGTGCAATGGCAATAGCGCCGGTCGATACGCTTATCGCGCCCTGCGTCAGCCCCGGGCGCGCCTCGGGAAACCCACCAGTTGCTGCAGATCCTCATCCCACAGTTTCAGCCGTGCGCAACGCAGGCTGGACCAGAAGGTGAGCCTGGGCGCCGTCTGCAGGACCGGGCTGGATTCGAAGGCTTCGCGCAGACGATAGTTGGGAATGCGGCTGGCGAGGTGGTGGATGTGATGGTAGGCGATGTTGCCGGTGAACCAGTGCACCACACGCGGCAAATCGTAGAACGAGCTGCCGGAAACCGCTGCGTCCAGCGAATTCCATTTCTCGCCGCGCGTCCAGTAGGCGCCCTCGAAGGTGTGCTGGACATAGAACAGCCACACGCCCGCAGCGCCGGCGATGAGCACCACAGGGAGATGCACGAGCAGCGCGATGTGCCAGCCGACCGTCCACCACATCGCGACGAAGACGACCGCGAGCGCGAGATTGTTGAGCAGCACGCTCATCCATTCCTTCTTCCAGGTGAAGGGCATGTCGAACGGGAAGCGGTGCTTGATCACGAACTGGTACATCGGGCCGATGCCCAGCAGTACCGGCGTGCTGCGGTAGAAGCGATAAGCGAAGCGACCGAACCATGAACGCTGACGGTACTCGGCGACGGTCAGGGTTTCGATGTCGCCGACTTCGCGCCGATCGAGATTGCCGGAGGTGCCGTGGTGGATGGCGTGGGTCTTCTTCCAGTATCCGTACGGAAACAGCGTGATCACGCCAAGACAGCGGCCAACCATGTCGTTGGTGCGCTGACTCGCGAAGAACGATCCATGTCCGCAGTCGTGCTGGATGATGAACGTCCGCACGTACAGGCCTGCGGTGGGCAAGGACAACAACAGCGTCCAGAGATAGTTCCACCCGTCGATCACGCTCCACGCCATCAGGCCCCAGAGCGCAGCGAATGGCACGAGCGTATTGATCAGTTGCCAGACAGCCCGGCTGGCGATGGGTTCGGCGAACTGCGCGCAGCGCTGGCGCAGTTGCGATGCGTGATGTTTAAGAGAATCGGTTGCTGTTGCAGTCGCAGTCGCAGGGTTGTTCACGCGGTTTGACTCCCAAGTGATAACCCATTGTGTGGGCGCCGGGCCGACATCGCAATGCGTGCGCTGGCGTATGGTGGGAACTGCGTCACGTACGGCAGCGCACGTTCAGAACTTCGGCTTGGGCCGATCGCTCGTCGGCGGTCCCTTGCGATGCGATTTCGGCGCTGGCTTGCCGCCCTGCGGCTTCGCGAAATGAGGCCTTGGCGGACGCGGTTTGTCGCCATGCGGCTTGTCACCGTGCGGCTTGAAGCTGCGCGGCCTGGGCGCGTAGTCGCCGCCTTCATGCCCAGCAGCGCCCTGCCCTGCGGCGCCCACTTCATCCAGGCGCTGCAGACGCAGCGGTTGCCCGGATACGCGGACTTTCTTCAGATGCATGAGCAGCGGCTTGGGCATGCCTTCAGGCAAGTCCAGGATTGAGTGATCGTCATGGATATCGATGCGACCGATGTATTTGCTGTCGAGCTCGGCCTCGTTGGCGATCGCGCCGACGATGTTGCCCGGCTTCACCCCGTGCATGTGACCGACTTCGATGCGGTAGGTCTCCATGCCCGGCTCCGGCGCGGAACGCGGCGCGAAATCTTTCTTCGGCGCGAATTCCCTGGCGGGACGTTCGCGGGGCGCACGCTCCGAAAAGCTCTGGCCTTCGCGAGGTTCGCGCTGCGGACGCTCTCCACGGTCACCACCCCTGTCGCCGCTACGATCGGCACCACGATCTGCACGCTGCGCGCGCTCGGCGTACTCGCGCTGCTGCGCGAACGGCGGCTGTTTGCGATCCGGCGCGAGCAGCAGCGGCGTATCGCCCTGCAGCAATTTGGCCAGCGCGGCGGCGACTTCGATCGCGGGTACGTTCTGCTCGCGCTCGTAGCGTTCCACCAGCTCGCGATACAGGCCGATATCGCCGCCGCTGTTTTCATCCAACGCAAGCGTTTCGGTGATGCGGGCGAGGAACCTGGTGACGCGGGCGTCATTGACGCTTTCGACCGTCGGCAGCTGCATTTCCTCGATCGGCTGCCGCGTGGCGCGTTCGATCGAGCGCAGCATGCCCTTCTCGCGCGGGCTGACGAACAGGATCGCTTCGCCGCTGCGGCCGGCGCGACCGGTGCGGCCGATGCGGTGGACGTAGCTCTCGGTGTCGTAGGGAATGTCGTAATTCAGGACATGCGTGATGCGCTCGACGTCGAGACCGCGCGCGGCCACATCGGTGGCGACTAGGATATCGATCTTGCCGTCCTTGAGATTCTGGATGGTCTTCTCGCGCTGCGCCTGCTGCACGTCGCCGTTGATCGCCGCGGCGGCGAGACCGCGCGCCTGCAGCTTTTCGGCCAGTTCGTCGGTGCCCAGCTTGGTGCGCGCGAACACCAGCATCGCGTCGTAGGGTTCGGCTTCGAGGATGCGGGTCAGCGCATCGAGTTTGTGCAGCCCGCTGACGAACCAGAAGCGCTGGCGGATATTGGTCGCGGTGGTGGTCTTCGCGGCGATGGTGACTTCCGTCGGGTCGCGCAGATAGGTCTGGGCGATGCGCCGGATCTGGCTGGGCATGGTCGCCGAGAACAGCGCGACCTGACGCGTTTCCGGCACTTTCTTCAGCACGGTTTCGACATCGTCGATGAAACCCATGCGCAGCATTTCGTCGGCTTCGTCCAGCACCAGCGCCTTGAGTTCGGACAGATCGAGGGTGCCGCGATCGAGGTGATCGATGACCCGGCCCGGCGTGCCGACGACGACGTGAACGCCGCGCTTCAGCGCCTGCAGCTGCGGGTAGTAGCTCTGGCCGCCGTAGATCGGCAGCACGTGGAAGCCGGGAAGTTTGTTGGCGTAGCGCTGGAAGGCTTCGGCGACCTGGATCGCGAGCTCGCGCGTGGGCGCCAGCACCAGCACCTGCGGCTTGGTCTTCGTCAGGTCCAACCGCGACAGCAGCGGCAGCGCGAACGCGGCGGTCTTGCCGGTGCCGGTCTGGGCCTGTCCGAGCACGTCCCGACCGGCCATCAGCGCCGGAATGGTCGCGGCCTGGATCGGCGAAGGGGTCTCGTACCCAACCTCTTTCACTGCGGCCATCACACCCTCGGCCAGACCGAGATCGGCAAAACGCAGGACGGGGGTTTCGGTGGACATACAGCACTTCCGGACAACAGGTGGTCGGCTATTGTGCGCCCTGGCGCTAGGGTTGTCGCTCCAAAACCCGTTTCCGGGGCCAGCGATAGTCCACGAATACAGGGAAATGGTCAGAGGGATATCGCCCGTCGCGCGCATCAATGACAGTCACCGTGCTCCGCGCAAGCAGCCCCCGCGCGAAGATCCAGTCGATCCTGCGCTCGGCGCGGCCGGTGAAGGCGTGGAACGTGGCGGCGGGGCCCCGGCGCTCCGGCGCTTCGAGCCAGGCGTCGCGCAGTGGCGCCGACAGCAGGGCATGGACGCGGCTGTCGGGCGAGGTGTTGAAGTCGCCGATCACGATTGCGGGCACGTCCTGCGGCTGCCGCGCCAGATGGGCCAGGATCAGTTCGGCGCCGCGGATGCGCGCCGCCTCGTCTTCCTCGCGATACGGCAGATGGGTGTTGTAGACGTAGAAGCGGCGATGACTCGATCGGTGTTCGAACAGCGCCCAGGTCGCCAGGCGCGGGTAGAGATTGCCCCAGGTGATGCTGCCGGGCACCTCCGGCGTATCCGACAGCCAGAAATCGCCGGATTCGACGACCTGCAGCACCCTGGTGCGATAGAACACGCCCACGTGCTCGTCGTTCGCACCGCCGCGCCGGTCGCGTCCGAACCACGCATATCCATTCAGGCGTTCGATCAGGAAATCGCCCTGCGGCTTGTGCAGTTCCTGGGTGCCGATGAGATCCGGACGATGGCGGCGGATCGTGTCGGCCATCAGCTCGCGCCGCGCTTCCCAACGGTTCTCGCCATCCGCCGCCACCGGCAGACGGACGTTGAACGTCATCACGCGCAAGGATTGCGCCCACACGGGCGTGGCGATCGCCAACAGGGTCAGCGCCAGCACGATGCGATGCAGACCGGAAAGCACTGAACGGATCATGGTGCGGCGGACTCCGGCTCGACAATGCTGGCGACAACATACCGCGAGAGTACCGCACGCAGGGAGTCCAGCCTCACAGGCTTGGTCAGATAGTCGTCCATACCGGCATTGAGGCACTTCTTGCGATCGTCGGCCATCGCGTGCGCGGTCAGGGCGAGAATCGGCAGCCGCCCGCGTCGTTCCACGGCTTCGATATGACGCCACCGTCGTGTGGTCGCATAGCCGTCCATTTCCGGCATCTGGCAATCCATCAACACCGCATGCCAGGATCCGGTGCGCATCATCTCCAGCGCATGGTTGCCGTTGCCGGCGCATTCGACCACACAGCCGTCGCGCTCCAGCATCAGTTTGACCAGCGATGCGTTGAGCAGATTGTCTTCCACGACCAGGATCTTCAGGCCCGAAATCGGCAGCGGCGATGCATCGCCAACGACAGGCGACGACGAAACGCCGCCGGGCGCTGGCTCGCTGAAGATATCGGCATCGGACGATTCGTCGGGCGATTCGGGGACACGCACGCGGAAGCGGCTGCCCTCGCCCGGCGTACTGCGCAGATCGATCTCTCCGCCCATCAGTGCGACGAGATCGCGGGAAATATTCAAGCCCAGCCCAGTGCCCGGATGCGCGCGGGTCGATGAATCGTCGCCCTGCTGGAACGCCGAGAAAATCCGCGAATGATCGTCCTCATCGATACCGGGACCGGTATCCACCACTGCGATCGAAAGCACGCGTGCCCCGGCCGCATCCGTTTCGACATCGAGCTCGATGCGCACGCTGCCGACCGCAGTGAACTTCAGCGCGTTGCCGACCAGATTGACCAGGATCTGCCGCAGCCGCGCCTGATCGCCGACGAATCGTTCCGGTACGGTAATCGCATACGTCGCATCGAGCCGCAGCGATTTCGACGCCGCCTCCGGCTCGAACATGTCCAGCACGTCCTCGACCAGTTGCCGCGGCGCGAACGGTGCGATCTGCAGCGTGATCTTGCCCGCTTCGATCTGCGAGAGATCCAGCACGTCGCTGATCAGCGCGAGCAGCGCCTGTCCGGCACGACGGATGCTGTTCGGCAGATGCCGGTGCTGCGGTTCATCAGGGGCTTCGGCGAGCAGTTGGCTCATGCCGATGATCACGTTCAGCGGCGTGCGCAGTTCGTGGCTCATGTTGGCCAGGAATGTCGATTTGGCGCGGTTCGCCGCATCTGCGCGATCCAGCGCGACGCCCAATGATCGGGTCATCGCCATCAGCGCGATGCGCTGGGCGATATTGCGCTGGATCGTACGACCGATCACGAAAGCCTCGCGCATCAGGAACACGCCGAACAGGCATGCGGCGAGCCCGGCGATCACGAACTCGTGTTGCCCGCCGAACAGGAAATAGATCGCGAACGGCCCGACGCTGGCCAGCACGTACGCGGCATAGGCCGGCCACCACGCACCGAAACTGCTGATCGCTCCCGCAGGCATGCCGATCAGCAGGAATGCGGTCACGAAATACAGTTCGCTGTGCCCCAGCGGAAACAGCAGCGTCGCCGCCGCACCCCAGACGCCGCCGGACAGCAGGCCGACCGCGATGCAGACTTCCGGCGTGTTCGGCAGCGCGCGGCCGGCGTCGAGCGCGGATCGCTTCGCCCATATCGCCAGCAGCACCCGCAAGCCCGAGATCGCCGCGACAGCGATCGCCCAACCGAACAGCACTTGGCGGGGGTGTACGTCGCGCACCACCAACAGGAACAGCGCCGCCACGCCAACGGTAGCCAACGCGCCCGCCACGCCTTGGCTCAAGACCAGTTGGCGGCACTCGCGCGCGATGATCAGCGGAGTCTCGACGGACTCTGCGGTGGCCATACTTCCCCCTGTGTTCCCCCCTGTCGTCCCGCATCGGGCGATGCGGGCGTGGTTCGCATTCCACCTCTTCGGCAGCATCCGCATACGATACCGGCAGCACCGCATGGCGGCGAGCCATGCGGCGCGACAGCCTCGGAAACGAGACCCGCGTCTCAAGCGCGGTCACGCGATGCGCTTCGATTCGATTCTCATTTGTCGCAAGCATCTGGTGCAGAGCAACAAACCCGCATCAGCGTCCGCCTGCGGATTGTCGCGCCCGCGCAGCGGGGCGATGTCGTCGGAATGCGACGCTTTCGCGCCGAATCCGCCGGATTCCGCTGGACCGATCGATCCCGGCCACCGCGCGATCGACTCGATCGACGGTCCACGCCGGGCGATGCGGGATCGGGCCGACTTGCAAATCCGGACGATTCGCGGCAAACACGTCGATCCCGCGACATCCCGGATGCCCGCGCCCACCGGTCGACACGATGCGACCGGTCCCCCCCGAAATGGAGATGCCATGAACCTTCGTTTGTTGTTGCCCGCCGCCCTGCTGGCCTGCATCACCGGCCAGACCGTCGCAGCGCCGCCTGCCGCGCCGCCGACCGGCCCCACCCTCACTCCCACCGCGACAGCCGACGACAGCCTCTCGTTCGTCAGCATCCCGTACCGGAACCGCGCGCAATTGCAGACGCTGGCGTCGCGCTTCCAGCACATGATCGTCGACCGCACCGCCAGGACCGTCCGCACCGAAGCCACGGCGCAGGACATCCTCGACATCCAGCGCATGGGTCTGTCGGTCCTGGTCGACCAGACCGCGACCGCTCGCATCCGCAGCGCCGAATCGGCGATGGCGCAACAGCAGTTCGGCACCCGCAGCATCAGCGGCTACGCCTGCTACCGCACGGTCGAAGAGACCTACACCACCATCGACCAGCTCGTCGCCGCCAACCCGGCGCTGGCCAGCGTCTCGGTCATCGGCCCGAGCTGGTTGAAGTCGCGCAACACCGGCGGCTACGACATGAAAGTGCTGCGGCTGACCAATTCGGCGACCAACGCGCTGCGCCCGAACAAACCGCCGATGGTGGTGTTCGGTTCGATCCACGCGCGCGAATACACGCCGGCCGAACTGGTCACCCGCTACGCCGAATGGCTGGTCAGCGGTTACGGCACCGATCCCGAAGCCACCTGGCTGATGGACAACTACACCTTCTACCTCATCCTGCAGGCCAATCCCGACGGTCGCAAAAAGGCGGAAACCGGCCTGTCCTGGCGCAAGAACGTCAACAACACCAACGGCACCTGCAGCGCGAACAGCGTCGGCACCGATCTCAACCGCAATTTCCCCTTCCACTGGAACACCGTCTCCGGCGGCTCCAGCCCCAACGCCTGCGCCGAGACCTATCACGGCCCCGTGGCGCAGTCGGAGCCGGAAACGCAGAATCTCGTGCGCTTCGTCGCCGGCACGCCCGGCGCGGGCGGGGTCTACACCGGCGGCATCTTCCCGGACCGTCGCGGCGACGCCGTCAGCAACGCCGCGCCCGACGACTATCAGGGCCTGTTCCTGGACATCCACAGCTATTCGCAGTTGGTGCTGTGGCCCTGGGGCGACACCGCCAGCGCCGCGCCGAACACCGCCGCGCTGCGCACGTTCGGCCGGCGCATGGCCTGGTTCAACAGCTACCGTCCGCAACAGTCGGCCGAGCTGTACGGCACCGACGGCGCCACCGACGACAACATGTACGGCCTGCTCGGCGTGCCCAGCTACACCGTCGAACTTGGCGTCTCGTTCTTCGAATCCTGCACGACGTTCACGTCGTCGACGCTGCCGAAAAATCTCGCGCTGTTGAAGTACGCCGCACGCAATCTCACCGCGCCATATCGCTATCCTTCTGGCCCGAACACGGTCAGCGTGTCCACCTCCAGCGCCACGGTGAGCGCCGGCACGCCAGTGACGATCACCGCCGCCCTCAACGACAGCCAGTTCAACCAGACCAACGGCACCGAAGCCACACAGGCCATCGCATCGGCCCGGCTCTATGTCGATATCCCGCCGTGGGAAGCCGGCGCCGTCGGCATTGCGATGACCGCCAGCGACGGCAGCTTCAACGCCACCAGCGAAACGGCCACCGCAAGCCTCTCCACCACCGCTCTGGGCGTCGGCCGCCACATCGTCTACGTGCAGGGCACCGACACCTCCGGCGCGCTCGGCACGCCGAATGCGGTGCTGCTGAACATCACCACCGGCGGCGGCGGTGGCAACGTCGCGCCGATCGCGAATTTCAGCGCCAGCACCTCGGGCCTGACCGCGACCTTCACCGACACCTCCACAGACAGCGACGGCAGCATCGCCTCGCGTAGTTGGAGCTTCGGCGACGGCACGCTCTCCACCGCGACCAATCCAAGCAGGACATACTCGGCAGCAGGCACCTACAGCGTCAGCCTGACCGTCACCGACAACGGCGGCCTGAGCAACACGAAGACGCAGTCGGTCACGGTCGCCGCCAGCGGCACGCAGACCTACACCAACGGCACCGATGTCCCGATCGCAGACAACGCCACCGTCAACAGCCCGATCATCGTCTCCGGCCGCACCGGCAACGCGCCCGCCACGACGCCGGTCCTGGTCAATATCGTCCATACCTACAAGGGCGATCTCAAGGTCGATCTGGTCGCCCCGGACGGCAGCGTCTACGTGCTGCACAACCGCACCGGCGGCAGTGCCGACAACATCAACCAGACCTACAGCGTGAATCTGTCGACCGAAGCGCTGAACGGCACCTGGAACCTGCGCGTGAACGACAACGCGGCTGGCGACGTCGGCCGCATCGACAGCTGGAGCATCACCTTCTGAACGCTTTCATGTAAGCGAACCACCACAGAACCCGGGCTTCGACCCGGGTTCTGTGCATTTGGAGGATGAAGCATCGCATCAGCCGCTGCTGCACCCGTTTGCGGCACCCGCGATCCGTGCATACTGCAGCCCATCACGCACCAAAGACGGCGCACCAATGATCGACAAATACGCTCCGCGCCTTTCCGACCTGCATGGCGTTGCGCGGTTGGGCGTGGACGCGACCACCGGCGTCACCGATGTAGTCGAAGCGATGCACGCCGCGATCGCCCCGCCCTCACCTGGGCGTACGCCACGCGGCACCGAACCGCACCAGCGGCATCGCCGGC
>JBAQRU010000227.1:0-6715 GCA_049296025.1 Lysobacteraceae bacterium
CCCTGGGGCCTCGCCGGCTGGCGGCTCAGTTCCCGGCGGCAGGGCGCCGAAATCCCGCGCGATGGCGCGCAAAGTCTCTTCGCTCTCAAACGCACCCGCGACGACCAGCGTCGCTTTGTCCGGCCGATAGTGGCGGGCTCGCAGCACGGTCAGGCGGGACGCATCCAGCGATTCGATCTCCGCCAGGCGTCCGATCGGCGCCCTTCCATACCCTTGTCCGGCATACAGCGTCCACATCGATGTGTCGATCGCCACGCCCAGCGCCGATCCCTGCGCACCCTGCATCTCGTTGCGGATCGCCCCGAGTTCGCCCGTCACCTGCCCGGGCTCGATGGTGCCGTCTGCGAGGGCCCCCGCCAACCAATCCAGGTACCAGCGCTGCACCTCTGCATCCGCGGCGAAGCTGGCCATAAAGGTTGTCCGGTCATGGGACGTCGTCGCGTTGGCGCGGATACCACGCTGCGCGATGGCGGCGGACGCACGCCCCTGGCCCAGGCGGGGCCTGAACATCAAGTGCTCGAGCACATGCATGGCCCCGCTCGCGCCCGCCGGGTCTTGCAGCGCGCCGGCCCGCACCGTGAGTTGCACCGCTACGACCGGCTTCGACGCATCGGGCACCAGCAGTACCTGCAGCCCGTTGGGCAGCCGGTATTCGCTGATGCCCTCTATCGTCCGCACCGGGATGGGATGCACGACCGCCGCCCCGGCGACTGCGGGAGCGGATGGCGTGGCGGCCGGCGCCGACAGTGACGTCAGCAGGCCGCTGGCGAGCAGGGCTGCAGCGCTTACTCCAATCATCCAGCCGTGGGTTCGGGCACGCGTCCACGAGCGGGAAGGCACGGCAGGATTCAGGCGCATGTGAGCTCCGGGTCGGTCAATTGAATGTGGATTTCTTCCGCAACGACTTCATCGATGAAGGCTGCGATCGCTTCGCGCAGCGCCGGCAGATCCGCAGCGCTGGGATACCGGCCATCGAAGCGCGCATAACACGCTTCCTTGAGCCGTTCGCGGTCGAGCCGTATCCGTGGCGCGGTCCAGCGCGCGCGGATCGCCCGGCGCGCCGCGACCGACGCGTCCAATCCATCCGGCATCGCGGCCCCTGCATCGCTGGCAATGCGCAGCAGGTCGGCCTCCAGCTTGTCCAGCGCCGTCGCGGCAGGCATCGCGTGCGTCTGCCACGGCGTGCCCTCGAAGATCGACCATGCCTGATGCCGCAATGGACGCAGCCAGAGGTCGAGTTCGCGCGCGAGCGCCGGCCCCGCTGGTCCCTTGAGCAACGCTTGCGCATCGATGGCCGCGAATCCCAGCAGGCGCAGCAAGGCCGCGTGCAAGCCTTCGCCGTAGGCCCGAAGCACTTGGTCGCACGTGCGGGCACGCCACGCCCGGGCGGGTTCGCCATGGCCTGCGGTGAAGCGGAACGCGCACGCGACGCCATTGACGGTGTCGACGATGTCGCGAAACTCCTCGCCGCTGGGATGGTGTCCGGAGGCCACCCAATAGCGCGCCAGTGACGGCACCGCGGCCGTCGCGCCGAAGTCCAGCAGGCGACCGTCCAGGGTGACGTTGGAGGAGCTGACGCCCCCGTGCGGCAAACACAGCAGGTAAGTCGCCGCCAGTTGCCGCGACCATCGTGCGAAACCCGCCGTCAGTTGCTCCTGCAGCGGACCGGTTCCGCCGGCATGCCGTTCCAGCGCAGCGATCGTGCAACGCACGCGGTGCGCATCCGCCAGGCCCGGCAACGCCTCGGGGCCACGGTAGAACGGCGCTCGCTCAAGATGCGCCGGCCGCAGAAACGCGCGCCGCACCAGCAGACAGCACCGCTCCGGCTTGGGTCCCCGGTCGGTCTGCCACACTTGAACCGTGCCGGTCGCGATGATCGCCAGCGTGCGCACCGCGCCGCATGGCAATTCGCGGTGCAGGATCTCGGCCAGCACGGATTCGCGGACGCACTCCTCGAGATACGCGCCGCCCGACGCATGCCCCACATCGACATCGCGACCGATCAAGGGCGTCCGTCCCACACCCTTCACGCAGTAGGGGCCGATGATCGCAGCGCGACCGCTGCCGCCGTTGGTGCCGATGCCGCCGCCGCCATAACGGTCGGCGATGCCGGTCCGGTCGGAGGTCTCGCCCTCCGCACTGACCTTGTAGGCGCAGGCTGCGAGCAGGTGCGCGACGTAGGCGGCCCGGTCGCCGTTCAACCGCGCCCAGGCCGGGTCGGCTTCGGCCTCCTCGGCGTTCAGCCAAAGCAGCGTTGCGCCCTGCAGCCTCGTCAGCGGCACCGCCACATGACCATTCACCGGATCGAGCACATCCACCGCGATCGCGGCGTGCCGGGAAGCATCGAACAGGTTCATCGCGCGCGTCGACTCCAGGGATGTCGGGGGAGAGGCGTAAAGGAATAGCGACCGATCAAAGGGCGTCCAGCGCCGCTACGCCGGTCCCCGTCAGCACGCGCCGCAGTCCGGCGTGCACTGCGGCGACCCGTTCCGCGAGCGCCGACTGCACGTCCGGTACAGACACTGCGCCTGCACAGGTCGCCGCAAGCACGTCGCCTTCGGAGAAGCAGGCCGGGCACAGCGCGGTCGTTCCGTACTGCTGGAGCCGTGCCAGACCGTCTTCCGTCAGCAAGCCGTAAGTCAGGAACGCCTCGGCGGCGCCGTCGGGCGCGCTCACTTCCACGTAATGGCCCAGCCGCAGCGGAGTGACGAGCGCGTCGAGCAGCTCGGCCGGCTTCCGGTCCGCGTGAACCGGATTGGCGCTCGCGAGCAGCAGCCAGTCGCCCAGTCGCCGGGCCTGGTCCAGCATCTCCAGGGCCTCGCCGCGCAACTGCCCTCCACCGCCATGCGCCAGGAAGCCGCTGGCGGATGTCGAAGACACTGGCGCAGCGCTCAAACGGGCGGGCACCCGCAGCCGCTTGGCCGTCCGCCAGCCCCGGTGCATCCGCGCATAGGCGATTTCGGCGACGGACGACAGCGGCCCACCGACAGCAGCGCGCCTCAGCAGCGCGGGCAAACCGACCTTGTGCACGGCGAAATGCGCAATCCATGCCTCGCCGCTCGCCGCGCCAGCCAGCTCGACCGCCTCGGCGCCAGCCAGCAGCGCAGTTTCACCGGCCTCATCCAGACGCTTCCACAGCAGCGATCCGGCCGGGCGGCCATAGGTGTCGAAGTAAACCTCGACCCGCCCCTCGGCGAACGCGTCGCGGAGTTGCCCGACGTGCCAGCCGACCCCATGCGCGCCGGGCTGATGCTGCCCGGCCAGGCGCGGCAGCATCAGCCCGAGCAACTGTCGCAGGCAGGCGGCCTTGTCCGAGGGGGCATCCAACGCGCGACAGAGCTCCTCGAGTGTGTAGAGGGTCATACGGTCCTCGGAGCGTCGGGACGATGCGCAATCCCGGGATGTGGTTCGGCCAAGCGGGCAGCCGACAGCGCGCACGGTCCGTGCGAGCGTCCTGATGCGTGGCGGGCGCCCGCAACTGGTCGCGTGGCCTTGCCGCGACGCGGATGGCGGGCACGATCGGGGAGCGTTGAGGAAATCTTCATTCGCGCGACAGCGCCTCCACCGGGCTCAGCGCCGCAGCGCGCTTGGCCGGCCAGGTTCCGGACAGGATTCCAACCACCGCGGAGACGGTGAATGCCGCCACGAGGGCGGTCAGATCGACCTCCAGCCGCATCCGCGATTGGGCTGCGTTGGCGATCAGCGCGGCCACCGCGCACACGACCAGACTGATGACGCCGCCGGCGCTGCACAGCAGGACGGACTCGATCAGGAATTGGCTCCGGATGTCCGACTGCCTGGCGCCAATGGCCATGCGAATTCCGATCTCGCGGGTGCGCTCGGTGACCGACACCAGCATGATGTTCATGATCCCGATGCCGCCCACCAGCAGCGCGATCGCCGCCACCAGGCCGAGCACCAGCGCCAGCACCGCCATCACCTCGCGCAGCGCATTGATGTCGCTGGCAGCGTTCCAGGTCTCGAAGTCCTCCGCGCCGTGCAGTGACTTGAGCCGCTCGGTAATGCGCCGCCGGACGTCTTCCGCCTGGTCGGGATCGGTGATGACGACGGTGAACTCGCGCGTCTCGTAGCGCGTGTCGAGCTTGGCCGCAAAGGCGGAGTACGGAATCAGAAGTTCGCCGGTCGCCTCGCGCCCGAAGTTGCTGCCCGAGGCCGGCTCGAACAGCCCGATCACCGTGAACGGCAGCAGGGCGGGCGCCGCCTGATCGCCTGCAACGCCGGGCGCGCCGGTTTCCGCCGACAGGAAAACCGTGCGGCCGATCGCCTGCTCTCCGGACCGGAACAGCGCATCGCGCACCTTGTAGTCGATCACCATCACCTGCGTACCGCTGGCGAGTTCCACCGGCATGAACGTCCTGCCCTGCACGATGCCCAGCCGGTTCACCTGCAGCGTCGACGCCTGCGCGCCGTGGACTTTGACGCGCGCGTCCTTCGCGCCCTGGCGGGCCGCCATCTCGCCTTGCATCTGGAGCTGGACCGTCTTCACGCCGTCCAGGCCGCGCACTGCATCGAGGTCCGAAGCGCTGAAGGGTTGCGGCTGGCTGCCGGGCGGCAGGCGGGGGTTTCCGGTCCAGACCTTGATGCTGCTGTCGAAGAGCACGCCCACTTCGTTGTCGATGGAGCGCTGCACCGCACCGCTGAGGGTCACCACGACCACCACGGCCGTGATTCCGATGCAAACCCCGATCAGCGACAGCACCGAGCGCAGTCTGTGCCCGAAGATCGCCTGGACCGCTGAGCGCAGCGCCTCGCGGGCGCGACCGGCCGCCTGTCGCCAGACCGGGAGCAACCGCGTGACCCTGGCAGTGGAGGCCGCATCATCCCAGGCGAACAGGGGCTCGGCGGCGGCGGGCGGCGGTGCGGTTGCCGGTGCGATTTCCGGTGCGCCGGCTGCGGTCGGCGAACTCGACACCGCCTCGATGCGGCGGTCGGCGACGATGCGGCCGTCGCAGAGTTCGACGATGCGTTGCGCGCTCGCGGCAAGCCCCCGCGCATCGTGGGTGACGACGATGACGGTATGTCCCTGCCGGTTCAGCGCCTGCAGGATCCGCAACATCTCCGCGCCCGAATGCGAGTCGAGCGCACCCGTCGGCTCGTCGGCGAGCAGCACCTGGCCGCCGTTCATCAGCGCGCGGGCGATGGATACCCGCTGCTGCTGGCCACCGGACAGCTCGGTCGGCTTGTGCTGCAGGCGGTCCCCGAGCCCAAGCCGTTCCAGAAGCGTCCCCGCGCGCCGCGCGCGCTCCTGGGCCGGGACGCCCGCATAGACGGCGGGCAGCGCCACGTTCTCGATGGCGTCCTGGTGAGGCAGCAGGTTGTAGCGCTGGAAAATGAAGCCGAACGTCTCGCGCCGTATCCGAGCGAGTTCATCGGCATCCAAACCGGCGGTGTCGCGGCCATCCAGCAGATAGTGGCCGGCGCTGGGACGGTCCAGGCAACCCAGCAGGTTCATCAGCGTGCTCTTGCCTGAGCCCGATGCGCCGACGATGGCGACGAACTCGCCGCGTTCGATCGTCAGGTCCACATCGACGAGCGCGCGCACTGTCTGCGTGCCGACGGCGTATTCGCGCGACACCCCGCGCAGCGCGATCAGCGGCGTGCTCATCCCGCCTCCGCTGCCGCCTCGTCGCCCGGCGCCGCAGGAGTGTCGTGCGCCTGCTGAGCGCCATCCGCAGGCGAAAGAAGCACCCGCTCACCGGCCCGCAGCCCTTCCAGCACCTGGGTCCGGGTCGCATCCTGCAGACCGATGCGCACCGGGCGACGCGCGACGCCGCCGTCGGCGGTCCACGTGAACACCTCGTAGCGGCCGTCATCGCGGCGGTCGCCCAACGCGATCGACGGGATCGTCGGCGTGGCATCGATGGCGCCGCTCTCGATCAGCACACGCACCGTCATCTGCGGCAACAGAATGCGGCCCGGGTTCTCGACCTCGAACAGCACGTTGTAGAAGGACGCGTTGCCGCTCTTCTCCGGCACCGGCTGGATCACGCGAACGTGGCCCCGCAGCGGCTGGCCCAGCCCGGACAGCGTGGTGAAGGAGGCCGGTTGGCCGACCTTGACCTTGAGCACGTCGGCCTCGGCCACCTTGGTGCGCACGGTCATGCGGTCGATGTCGGCCAGGGTCAGCAGCACCGGGGTGGTCTGGCTGGCGTTGACGGTCTGCCCCTGCGCCACCGCGATGTTGACGACCACGCCATCCATCGGCGCGGTAATCGCGGTGCGCGACAGCGCCAACCGGCGCTTGGCCAGTTCGGCATTGAGTCGGTCCAGCGTGGCGAACTGGCCCTTGTAGTCGGCGCTCAGGCTGCGCAGCTCGGCTTCCGCGTCATCGAGCGCGGCCTGCGATACCAGGCGGCCCTCGAACAGCTGGCGGAAGCGGCGGGTGTTGGCGGCGGCACGCTCGCGCCGCGCATTGGTGGATTCCATGGCGCTACGCTGCTCGGCGACGGCGGCTTCAGCCACCTGGACGTCGCTCTGGGCGGTATCGGGATCGATGCTGACAAGCAGTTGGCCCGCGCGCACGGTCTGGCCTAGCTCGGTGTGGATCGCCCTCACTTGCCCGCTGACCTGGGCGCCGACATCGACCTGAGTGCTTGGCGTCAGCACGCCGGCGGCCTGCACCATCTGCCGCACGCCCGCAGTGGTGACCTCGGCGGTCTCTGGCGGGTCGGCGGAATCCGATTCGCGCAGCGAC
>JBAQRU010000228.1:0-27930 GCA_049296025.1 Lysobacteraceae bacterium
GCATGGGAATGCGCGAACAGACTCGGAACGCGGGCTTGAAACGATTGGTTTCGAAGCACGAAAAAAAGAAGCCCCGGCAGTGCCGGGGCTTCGTGTCGCGACATCAGGTTCGGATCGCGGGGATCAGAACGTGATGCTCCAGCTGTTGAGCGTGCCGGTATCGCCAGATGCGTTGTCGTTCACGCGGAGATTCCACGTGCCGTTCAAGGCTTCGGTCGACAGGTTCACGCTGAAGGTCTGGATGATGTTGTCGGTGCTGCCGCCGGTGCGGTTGTGCAGCACGTAGACGCTGCCATCCGGCGCCACCAGGTCCACCTTCAGGTCGCCCTTGTAGGTGTGCGTGATGTTCACCGCGACCGGCACCGCGGTACCTGCATTGCCGGTACGACCGGACACCGTGATCGGGCTGTTGATCGTGGTGTTGTCGCCGATGGCGAACGGCGTGGTGTTGCTGTAGGTCGTCGTACCGCCACCACCGCCCGTCGTGTAGTTGCCGACCAGGCTGACGCCGGCAAAGGTCGCGTAGGCCTTCAGACGGACGTAGTAGGTGCCGGCCGACGGCGCAGCGAACGTGCAGGTTTCAGCATTGCCGCTGGCATACGGACGGCAGTCGTACACGGTGTCGGTCGGCGCAGCGCCGAACTTCACGTACATGTCGGAGTCGCCGGTACCGCCGGAGGTCGTGAACGTCAGGTTGGTCGAGCCCGCGGGCACCACCATCGTGTAGTTCAGCGAAGCGCCGGTTGCCGCACCCAGACCGGTGACCGGAACGCCCTTGCTCAGCACCGTGCCGCCGCCGGCAGCGGAAGTCGCAGCGGTCGCGATGGGTGAAGAGCCGCCGTTGTTGCCGGCGCCATCGTAAGCAGCAACGTAGTAGCGATACGTGGTGGACGCGGTGAGGCCCGTGTCGCTGTACGGCGGGGCCGTGGCGGTGGCGACCTGCGTGAAGACGGTGCAGCTGGCGCCCGTGCAGCGGTAGATCTTGTAGCCGGCCAGGCCGGAACCGCCGGTATCTGTCGCTGCCGCCCAGTTCAGATTGATCTGGCTGCTGCCCGACGCGGTGGCGGTGAGGCTGGCTACCGTGCTCGGCGGCGTGGTGTCGACCACCGGTGCGCCGGTGAAGTTCTGCGCGGTGACGTTGGCGCCGCTCACGGTCACGCTGCGGGTCGCCGGCGT
This sequence comes from Lysobacteraceae bacterium, assembly GCA_049296025.1. Classification (GTDB taxonomy): domain Bacteria; phylum Pseudomonadota; class Gammaproteobacteria; order Xanthomonadales; family Xanthomonadaceae; genus Lysobacter_I. The sequence goes on from JBAQRU010000228.1 coordinate 1,177, forward strand.
GAAGGTGTAGCCGCTCAGCGACGGGGTCAGCGTGTAGGTACCGTTGACCACGCCCGACAGGGTGTAGGCGCCGGTGCTGGTGGTGGTGGTGCTGTTGCTGCCGTTGCTGACCGTGACGCCGTTGATACCCGCACCAGCGGAGGTGGTGATGGTGCCGGAGACGGTGTACGTGGTCACGCCGCTGCAGGCCGGGAACTTGAAGTCCTGGATGCGGGTCTGCCAGCTGCCGGCCGGACGGTACATGCCGACGAACCAGAAGGTGCAGTCGTCGACCGGGTCGACGGTCATCTGGTAGTAGTCGCCCCAGCGGCCGGAGGTTTCAGCGGCGGCGCCGACGGCGATTTCGTTCTCGCCCAGCGACATCACGCCAGCGGCATCGGACACAGCGCGACCGGTGTAGCCCAGCGTGGCGAACTTGGTCGGCGTCGTCGTCTTGGTGACGTTGTAGGCCATGCCCATGTTGCCGAACTTGTCCATCGCGATCGAACCCATCAGGTGATGGGTGCTGGTGTCGCCCGGGCTGAAGGTGCCTTCCTGGAACAGCGTCCAGTTGCCGGCGCCGACACGGCGCAGTTCGAACCAGCGCACGCCGGAGTCAACCACGGTACCGGTGCGGGCCGCGTTCTGGTTGGTGGCGAACGTGCCGGCGATCGACTCGTGGGTACCGAAGTTGCGGTAGGTGAGCTGGTTGAGCAGCACTTCGCGGATCGGATCGAGCAGCGAGGTGGAACCCGGCTGCGGCACGGTCGCGAACGTCGAGTAGTTGCGGAACCAGCTGTTGAACTCGGTGATCGCGACGCTTGGCAGCGTGGCGATGCCGCTGTTCGCCGGCGTGGTCCAGTCGACGGTCAGCTCATACAGATCGATGAAGTCCTGGGTGCCGTTCGCGGAGGCACCGGCATGCGCTTCGTCGTCGTTGTGACGGGCGAGGATCTGCTTGCGGCCCGCAGGCGCGGCAGTGCTGCCGTAGAACGTCACCGGCGTGAGGATCTGGAAGCCATAACCCGCAAGCTTCGGAACGCTGGCGAAGCGCTGCGCCGGACGCGCGGTGGCGCCGTTGAGCATGTTCGCGCGATCGAACGCATAGACGCTCTGCTGCGCGCCGCCTTCGTTGTCGCCGCAGACGTAGGAATCAGCCCACACGCCGCAATGCGGGTAGTCGGGCAGCGACGGCGTCGAGTAGTTGTACGCCCACCAGCCACCCGTGACCGGGTCGGAGGTTTTCGAGACGTAAGCGCAGAGGTTGGAACTGTCCAGCACCAGCATGAACCAGCGGCTGGCCTGACGGTCCCACAGCACGATCGGGTCGCCGCCATCGGCAGCGCAGGCGCTGCCCGCGGTCGCCAGCGAACCGAACGAGGTCGGGCCGGACAGCAGGGTGCCGGCCTTGTTGTAGACCTTGAACGTGGTCGACGAACCGTTGACCGCATAGATCACGTGATTCGCACCGACTTCCACCACCGGGTCGCCGGGGCTCACGCCGGTGTTCGGGTTGTTGATGCTGACGCGGCTGCTGGTGGCGGCCTTGGCACGGGCCGCGCGCGGCGACTCGTCCCACAGCTTCTGCAGTTCAGGCAGACGGTCGGCAGCGGTCGCCTTGCTCGCCGGCGCGTGCGGCAGCACGCTGCCGATCGGGCGGTAGACGCGGCGATGCGCTTCGCGGATGCCCATGCCCGGGCTCCACGGCGCTGCTTTCGGCAGATTGCGCAGATCGGTGTTCATGCTCTGCGGGGTCACCGGCTGTCCGACCTGCGGACGCGTGGTGTTGGCCTTGCCGCCCGTGGGCGGTGCGGCCATGACGGCGCACGGCAGCAGCAGCATGATCGCCGCCGCTTTCAGAGCGCCCTTGAATGTCGTTCGTTTCATTGCTGAATCCTCAACACATGAATGTGATTTTACGGAATCGCCCGTTGTCGATGATTCCTGGGCGAATGCTTTTGACGCAGACACGACCACATGCGGCACCTCGTTCCGTCGGCGGTCGTCCAGCACCGCCGTGCGGAATCGGATGACGCTTATTCGGGATCCACGAAAACGCCCCTGCGCTGCAGGCGGATTTCGCTCACCAGACTTTCCAGCACGACCTGCGCCTTGTCCTTTCCGGATTTCGGCTTGCCGACCACGGCGGTCGCGATCTTGTTCGGTTCCTTGCCATCGAGATGTTCGACATCGAGCGAGTAATCGGTCGCGAACTGCTGCGACGTCGACAACCGCACTTCCGCATCCAGCGTGTCGCTGACGATGACCGAGATATTGCCGGTCCGGCTGCCCAGCCGCTGCACCGAACCCGGTCGCGCGGTGCCCTCGAAGGTGACCTCGATCTTGCCTTCGCTGGTGCGCGCCTGCACGGTGCCGTCGGTGCCGCGTACCGCAATATCGCCGGTGTCGGTACCCAGATCGATATCGCTCTTCACACCGCGACTCTCGATCACGCCGAACCCCGTGCGCACGATCAACGGATGGTCCTTGGGAACATAGAGCACCAGGTCGATGCGCTGGCCCTGGGCGAGCGCAACGCCGTTGGGCAGTTGCGGCACGACTTCGAAACGACCGTCGCGCGCCGCAGGCTGGAAGGCGATCGTCGCTGCGCCTTCGGGCTGCTGCACGGTCGAGCGGATATCGAGCTGGTCTTCGTAGCCGCCGAAGCGCAGATAGACGCTGCCGTAGGCATTGTCGACCTGGATCGCCTGCCCTGCGGGCAACTTGAAACTGTCGTCGCGGCGCAGCGGCTCGGCCATGGTCAACGCCTCTTCCTGCGGGCCTTCCGCAGCGAGAAGCAGGGGGGATGCCGCCATTCCGGCGAAGACACTGCAGGCGGCGATCGAAATGGACAGTAGCGAACGGAATTTCATCGATGCGGATCTCTCATTGATGCGGATCTCTTGGACATGACTGGAACGGAGCCAAACAAACTCAGAAACGATAATCGACGGTGACGATGAAATTGCGTCCCGGCTCATCCAGGCCGGAGCCGTGTTCGCGGTAATGCCTGTCGGCAAGGTTCTCCGCGCGCAGCGACAGCTCGAACGCGCGCGTGACCCGCCAGGAGACGCGTGCATTCAACGTCGCCCAGCCGGCGGTGCCGTCCGGATTGATGCGCGGATCGACGAGGTCGCGATCGCTGAGGCGATCCTGGCCCGAGGCGTAGAACGCGTAGGCTTCCAGGCCCAGCGTGTCCCGCACCTGCCAGCGCGCACCGAGTTTGCCGAACAGCGGCGGGATGCGGTCGGCCGGCATCGTGCCGGTCCCGGTGTCTTCGTCGCCGCGCGTGTAGGTGGCGGTGGCGTAAAGCTCCAGATCGGGCGCGGCCATGCGATAGCGCGCACCCGCTTCGATGCCCCACAACTCCTGCCGCGCGACGTTGCGATTCTGCACTTCCAGCGCACCATCGATCAGATTGCCGGTCAGCACGCTGGTGATCTTGTCGCGATACCGCGAGCGGAACGCGATGAGTTCGCCGCTGAAGGTTTCGGTGCCGAACTTCACGCCGGCATCGAAGCTGGTCACGTACTCGGGACCGAGGTCGGGATTCGGCGTGCTGTAGCGGTTGCCGGGGCGCGGCCCGAATACGCCGAGATCGAAGATGTTCGGCGCGCGGAAACCGCGTCCGAGATTGGCCACCAGGCGCACATCGTCCGACAGCTCGAACGCCAGGCCGACGTTGCCGGTGAAGTCGTCCGGCGTCAGCGAAACGCCGGGCGTCGTACCGAGGGCCGGAATCGAAATATCGAAACGGCTGTAACGCGCGCCGTAATTCAGATCGAAGCGGCCGTGGCGCCAGTCGTCGCCGGCATAGATGGCCCATCCGTCCATCCGCGAGCCGTCCGGAAAGCGCGGCGCGCGCACGCTGAAAGCACCGGTATTGATATTGACGCGGGTCTTCGACGAATCCACGTCGTCGCGGTAGTACTCGAAGCCGTAGCTCAGGTGATGCTCGCTGCCGATGTCCTTGCCGAACTGCCCCGACACGCCGGTGGTGGTGTCGCGATTGAGCTCGGTTTCGAGGTTCGGCGTGCCGGTGGCGCGGGAGAGGCGATCGTCGACGATCTTCTGACGCCCAAGATGCAGTTCGCCGCTGTCGAACAGCGCATTCGGATTGTCGATGCGCCAACGCAGCTGCGCGAACTGCCGCTGCTGCGGCTTGAAGAAGAACACCGCGTTGTCCGGCGCGGTCTGGCCGAAACCCGGCACCAGCGCGTCGTGACGCGGCGTGCGCGGTTGTTCGGAATACTGCAGGCTCAGCATCAGCTCATGGCCCGGCGCGATATCCGCCTGCCACTTGAAATCGGCGCTGCGCTGGGTGAGCCCGGTGAACGGCCTGGTCTTGCCGTCGCCGCTGCGCACGTCGTTCACTTCCTGCGAGGTCAGGCCCAGCGAAAAGGCCATGCCTGCGTGGCCGCCTTTCACTTCGGCGCGACCGATCAGCGAATCGTCGGCGCTCGCGGCGATCGCGCGCAGCCGGCCGTCCCACTGCCATGCATCGCCTTCGAAATCCAATTCGGGGGTGAGCATCTGCACCACGCCACCCATCGCGTCGCCGCCGTAGAGCGTGCTGGACGGGCCGCGCACCACTTCGATGCGATCGAGGCTCTGGCCGTCGACCAGCGCGATGTACTGATTGGGCGCGTTGCGGAAAATCGAATTGTTGAGACGGAAGCCATCCACGAGGTGCAGCACTTCGGAGCCTTTCAGGCCGCGAACGATCACCACGCCCTGCCCGGGCGTGGTCTGCTGCACGAAAGTGCCTACTTCGCCGTGCAGCGCATCCATCGGCGTCTGCGGCGCGGTTTCGCGCAGGCGCCGGCCACCGACGATGGTCGTAGCGGCAGGAATATGCAGCGTGGATTCCGGGCGCTTGGTCGCGGTGACCTGCACCGTGTCGAGACAGACGACGTCGCCTTCCCGGCAACGCTCGCTGGTTTCACCGGCGGTTTCGGCCGCAAGGGCCTCGCCGATGGCAGGGGTCAGCGCGGCAAGCACAGCCGCAAGAACAATAACTTTACGCATTATCCGATGAATCCCCGAAATCAAAAAAGAAACGAAAAAAAGCATTGAATCGTTCCGGATACCGACCGGAATCCATCCGGCCAGGCACCTTGAACCGCGACAACATGCAAAAGCGAACCCCTCCCCGCCGACGGCGGGAAAGGGTCGCGTGATCGCATCGATGCGTGCCGTCCAACGCAGTGCTCGCGCCGAACAGGCCGTGTATCGAAAACATCGGCGCCCTCCGCCCCGAAGGACAGGGGGCGCCGATTCGTTACGGCGAGATCGTCGCCTTCAGGCTCACGCCCGAGAATGCAGCGTAACCGCGGACACGCACGTAGTACGTGCCTGCAGTCGGCGCATTGAAGGTGCAGGTCTCGGTATTGCCACCGGAGTACGGGCGGCAGTTGTACGTGGTGGTGGTCGGCGCGGCGCCGATCCGCACGTACATGTCCGCATCGCCGGTACCGCCGGAGATGGTGAACACCGCACTGGTCTTGCCGGCCGGAACCACGATCGTGTACGTCGACGACCAGGCATTCTTCGCGACCGACGGCAGCGCCACCGCCACGCCATTGCAGAGCACCAGACCACCGCAGCTCGTGCTGGTCACCGTGACCGAAGCGGTCTTGGTGCTGCTCAGGCCGCCCGCATCCGTCACCGTCTCCGTCACCGTATAGGTGCCGGCGGCCGTGTAGGTCTTGCTCGGGTTGGTCGCTGTCGAGCTGGTGCCATCACCGAAGTTCCAGCTGCGGCTGGTGATGTTGTTCTGCGCATCCGTCGAGGTGTCGGTGAAGGTCGCGGTCAGTCCGTTGGTGGTGAAGGTGAAGTTCGCCGTGGGGGCCGTATTGCTGCCCGCACCGGTGTAGCTGCCGACAAGCGTGACGCCCGAGAACGCCGAGTAGCCCTTCAGCGCGACGTAGTAGGTACCCGCCGACGGCGCTGCGAAGGTGCAGGTTTCGGCATTGCCCGACGCGTACGGACGGCAGTCGTACACCGAGTCGGTCGGCGCAGCGCCGAACTTCACGTACATGTCGGAATCGCCGGTACCACCGGAGGTCGTGAACGACAGGTTGGTCGCGCCTGCGGGCACCACCAGCGTGTAGTTCAGGTACGCACCGGTCGCAGCGGCAAGACCGGTCACCGGCACGCCATTGGTCAGTGCGACCGGCGGCGGCGGCGGCGGCGGCGCGGCACCACAGGTCACGCCGACCGCAGTGAAGGCGGAGGTGACGTCGGCCTTGGTGTAGCCCAGGTCGAGAGCGGCGGTTTCGACACCACAGGCACCCTGGTTGAAGTCGGTGCTGGCGGTCCAGTACAGATCGTTCGCGCGGGCGAACACCTGGAATGCCTTCTGCGTATTCCAACCGGCCGTGGTGGCCAGCGTGTAGAACGCCTTGTTGTACACGCCCGACGAGTAATGCACGTCGATGCCGGAGTAGTAATCCGCCGCGTTGCCGATGGACGAACCGTCCTGCGGCGGGTTGGCCATGTAACGCAATGCGCCGGTGCCCTTGAAGATCTGCGCGCCGACCAGGAAGTCGTTCGTGCCGTTGTTGTAGTACTCGGCCGCTTCACCGGCGATGTCCGAATACGCTTCGTTGATGCCGCCCGACTGACCGGAATAGATCAGCGCGGAATTCTGCTCGGTGTAACCATGCGAGACTTCGTGCGAAGCCACGTCCAGGCTGACCAGCGGATAGAACGTGGTCGCGCCGTCGCCGAAAGTCATCGCCGAGCCGTCCCAGAATGCATTCTCGTAGTTCGTGCTGTAGTGCACGCGCATCGTCAGCTGGAAGGTCAGCGGCGCCTGGCTCATGTACGCCTGGTACATGTTGTAGATCACGTTGCCGAAATAGTGCGCGTCGTTCAGCGGCGAGAACGCGCCGTTGATCGCTTTCACCGTGTTGCGCGGGCAGGTGTACGAGAACGCGGTCGTGCCGGAGGTGGCGCCGTTGAGGTTCACCGTCTTCACGTTGGTGTTGCTCATCGTGCACGTGGTGCCCGACTGGGTCACGTCCATGTAGCCGAAGTTGGTGCCGTATTCGTACTGGCCGGTCTTGGCGTTGCCGCCGGGACCGGTGCCGATGAGCGCATGCTGCAGGTTGTCCCACTGTTTCAGCACGCGGCCGTTCTCGGCATCGACGATCACCATCGGGCGCATCGGCGCGCCGCCATTGCGGGTATCGGCGAAATACGACACCACGTACGCCTTGCGCGCATTGCCGTTGTCGTCGATGTGGATCATCAGCTGCGATTTCTCGGCAGCGGTACGCATGAAGCCGACGCGGTTGCCGAGGCCGGCGCTCTTGCCGATGACCAGCGCGCTGTTGCTGCTCAGGCGTGGACGTCCAGCCGGAATTTCGCTGGCGAGGCCCGTGACCTTGCGGCCGAACAGCGTGCGGACATTGCCGCTTTCGTCTTCATTGACGATGACGTGCTCGCCGAAGATCGGCAGGCCACGGAAGGTCTGCTGGTAGCGATGATTGCGCACGCCCTGGCTGGTTTTGCGATCGAGCAGGAACAGACGCGAATCGGCGTCCAGGCCGAGCGCTTGTTCGTGGCGGCTGTGCGCCATGGCCACCGCGCCGGACGCGGCGATGGCGGCATTGCTTTGCTTGACCCGAGCCATGTCCTCGCGATGGAGGTCGGCGCGGCCAGCAGCCGAGGCGCCGTTGGCGAACAAGGCCAGCGCTGTCGCGGCGGCCAGAACATTCAGATTGCGGTATCGATTCACTAACTCTCTCCCTGACGCATGTGATGGATTGAAATACTGCTTCTGCAGCTGCCCCCGCATCCGCTGGCACACGAAATCCCCGCTCCAACACCCCTGAGGCAGATTGGAACCAAGGCATGCCATGCGGTGTCACCCCCGATAGCCCCTGTCGGGTGACTGAACCGACCCTAAGCGGAACTGACGTGCTGCGTCAACTGTTGACCCTTCTGCGCCGCACGCCGTCGTATGGACGGCACCAGTCTGTCGAAGAAATCGTGATTCTCGAGATGGGAGCTGAGACGCGCATCACGATATCCGGCCGCCGGAAAATCAATGCATACGATTTCTATTGCGCCGCAACATGCGCTTGCGCCGATTTGCGCTTGCCCACCGCGCGACGCCGACATCCAAATCAGGACACCAAGCGCAGTCCCACCACAGCACCCGTCATCGTCGCGACACCGGCATGCTCCTGGCCCGAAAACCCAAAAATAAAGAGCCCCGGCCAGGCCGGGACTCTCGGATGGAGCAATCACATGTGCGAACCATCACCCGACTGCCGCCAAGAGCGACAGCCGGGTGCGACGCTTTACGGCGTCCGCGTGGCTTTCAGATTCACGCCCGAGTAGGCCGAATATGCGCGCACGTTGATGTAGTACACGCTGCCCGCCGTCGGGTTGGCGAAGGTGCAGGTTTCCGCATTGCCACCAGTGTACGGACGGCAGGTGTAGAGCGTCGTGGTCGGAGCCGCGCCAAGACGGACATACAGATCCGCATCGCCGGTACCGCCGGACGTCGCAACCACCAGCTGGGTGGTGCCCGCCGGAATGGTCACGGCGTAATTGCCCGTCACGTTGCCCGCAGCCGCCGCCGGCAGATTGACGTTCAGCACAACCGTGCCGCCGCCACCGCCACCGCCGCAGGTCGCGCCGACCGCCGTGAAGGCGGAGGTCACGTCAGCCACGGTGTAGCCGAGGTTGGAGGCCGCCGTCTGCACGCCGCACACGCCCTGGTTGAAGTCGGTGCTGGCGGTCCAGTACAGATCGTTCGCACGTGCGAACACCTGGAATGCCTTCTGCGTGTTCCAACCCGGCTTGGTCGCCAGGGTGTAGAACGCCTTGTTGTAAACGCCCGACGAATAATGCACGTCCATGCCGGCCGTGTAATTCGACGTGTGGCCGATCGAACGGCCGTCCAGCGGCGGATTGGCCATGTAACGCAGCGCGGTGCCGGTCTTCATGATCTGCGCACCGACCAGAAAGTCGTTGGTGCCGCGCATGTAGTACTCGGCCGCTTCACCGGCGATATCCGAATACGCCTCGTTGATACCGCCCGACTGACCGGAGTAGGTCAGGTTCGAGTTCTGCGACGTGAAACCATGCGAAACCTCATGCGAGGCGACATCGAGGCTGACCAGCGGATAGAACGTGGTCGCGCCGTCGCCGAAGGTCATCGACGAGCCGTCCCAGAACGCATTTTCATAGCTCGTGCTGTAGTGCACTTTCATGGTCAGCTGGAACGTCAGCGGCGGCTTGCCGATGTAGGCGTTGTACATGTTGTAGATCACGCTGCCGAAGTAGTGCGCGTCGTTCAGCGGCGAGTACGCGCCGTTGATGACCTTCACCGTATTGCGCGGGCAGGTGTACGAGAACGCGGTCGTGCCGCTGGTACCGTGGTTGAGGTTCACGGTCTTCACGTTGGCGTTGTTCATGGTGCAGGTGGTGCCCGACTGGGTCACGTCCATGAAACCGAAGTTGGTGCCGTACTCGTACTGGCCGGTCTTGGCGTTGCCGCCGGGGCCGGTGCCGATGAGCGCGTGCTGCAGGTTGTCCCACTGCTTCAGCACACGGCCGTTCTGCGCGTTGACGATCACCGTCGGACGCATCGGTGCGCCGCCGTTGCGGGTGTCGGCGAAGTACGACACGACGTACGCCTTGTGCGCGCGACCGCTGTCGTCGACGTAGATCATCAATTCCGATTTCTCGGCTGCGGTGCGCATGAAGCCGACGCGGTTGCCGAGGCCGGCGCTCTTTGCGATAAGCAGCGCGGTGTTGCTGTTCAAGCGCGGTTTGCCGGCGGGAATTTCGCTGGCGAGGCCGGTGACTTTCTGGCCGAACAGCGTGCTGATATTGCCGCTTTCATCCTCATTGACGATGACGTGCTCGCCGAAGATCGGCAGGCCGCGGAACGTCTGCTGGTAGCGGTGGTTGCGCACGCCGAGATCGGTCTTGCGATCAAGCAGGAACAGGCGCGAATCGGTGTCCAGCCCGAGCGCTTGTTCGTGGCGGGTGTGCGCCATGTCCACGACGCCGGCTTTGGCGATCGCGGCATTGTTCTGGTTGATCTTGGCCACGTCTTCGCGGTGCAGATCGGCACGACCTGCCGCCGAAGCGCCGGCAGACATCAGGGCCAGCGCGGTCGCGACGGCCAGTACGTTCAGATGACGATATTGATTCACTTGAATCTCTCCATGATTGTGATTGAAATGCCGCATCTGCGGCTGCCCCAGTTTCCGCCGGCGCACTGAAACCGCTGACCCCGCGACCGCAGATGCGGTAGACGCGCGGCGTGAGACGGCGGTGCCATCCGACGAATCGAATCCGGGCAGATGGCCGCGAGGACCCTAAACGGAACCAGTGCATCGCGTCAACGCCCGTTGCATATTCGCGTTCTCACGTCGCGCACGCTGAGACGGCATCCCGTGAAAACGCGATTCGACAACGCAGAAGTTGCGACGCCCCTCACAGATATCGCCGCTCTGGCCGCATCGGCATCCGTATGCGATGCTGTCGTGCAACAACCGTGATGCGTCGACAGTGATTCGCCTTGACCAGCCCATGCGCATTCGCGCAGGACAGGTCGATATGGACTCGTAATCCCGCATGCGTGTTTCCGCACAACGCATGCGCAACGAACGCACCCCGCCCGCGATCAGCGGACGGGATGCGCGATGCCGCTCTGTCAACGATGGAACCACGCGTTCGACATCAGAATCCGCGCAGACCGATCGCGTAACCGGAGATCGACGCGGGAGCGGAAACGATGAGATCCTTCGATGCAACGTTGCAAGCGCCGATCCCAAGCGTCGGGCTCAGCGGTTTGATCTTCCACAACAGATTGCCGCTACCAGTCCAGTTCACGAAGGCGCCACAGCCGGTGAGCGCGTAGCCATCGGTCAGCGTCGCCGTGACCGTCGGATGCGCGGCGACCGTCGACAACGACGAATTCACCGTCGAGGCGAACGTGCCGATACCGGGAATCGTGGCCGGGAAACCGATCGCGTAAGCAGTCGCCGTCGCGGGCGACACGACGTTGTGATCTTTCGAGCGGACGCGCCAGCCGGTGGTGCCGGACGGTGCGGACGCGGTGCCGAGGTTGCCGGCGCCGGACCAGTTCACCTTGAAACCACCGCCGATCAGCGCGTAGCCGGCTGGAAGCGTGGCGCTCACGTCTGGATGCTGCACGTTGGCGCTGGTCGCGGCCGTGACATTGACGTAACTGCGTACCTGCGCGGCAGTGAGGCCGGTCACCTTCAGGCCGATCGCCCAGGCGCGCAGGCGGACGGGATCGGCATTGATGTGATCCTTGCTCGACACCAGCCATGCGGTCAGCCCGCTGTTCGGATAGGACGCGGTCAGCAGATTGCCTTGCGGGCTTTCCTTGCCTTCGCCGCCGCCGCCAATCACCACGTAGTCCGCCGGCACCGTCACCGCGAAGTCGGTGTTGGTCGACAGGGCGGTGTCGGAATAGCGTTCGAACACGGCGACCGTCACCTTGCCTGCGATCATCTCGAAGATCTTGTTGGTCCCGTTGCAGTTCGCGCCGACCGCAGTGAATGCGGCGGTCACATTGGCCACGCTGTAGCCGTAGTCGCTTGCCGCCGTCTGCACGCCGCAGACGCCCTGGTTGAAGCCCGTGCTCGCGGTCCAATACAGGTCGTTCGCGCGCGCGAACACCTGGAACGCCTTCTGCGTGTTCCAGCCCGGCGTCGTTGCCAGCAGATAGAACGCCTTGTTGTAGATACCCGACGAGTAATGCACGTCCAGCCCGGCGTAGTAATTCGAGGTGTGACCGATCGAACGTCCGTCCTGCGGCGGGTTGGCCATGTAGCGCAATGCACCGGCGGCCTTGAAGATCTGCGCGCCGACCAGGAAGTCGTTGGTCCCGCGCATGTAGTATTCGGCCGCTTCGCCCGCGATGTCCGAATACGCTTCGTTGATGCCGCCCGACTCGCCGGAGTAGATCAGATTCGAGTTCTGCGACGTGAAGCCGTGCGAAACTTCGTGCGACGCCACGTCCAGGCTGACCAGCGGATAGAACGTGGTCGCGCCATCACCGAAGGTCATCGCCGAGCCATCCCAGAACGCATTTTCGTAGCTGTTGCTGTAATGCACCCGCATCATCAACTGGAACGTCAGCGGCGGCTTGCCGATGTAGGCGTTGTACATGTTGTAGATCACGCTGCCGAAGTAGTGCGCGTCGTTCAGCGGCGAATACGCGCCGTTGATGACCTTCACCGTGTTGCGTGGGCAGGTGTACGAGAACGCGGTCGTGCCGCTGGTCGCGTGGTTCAGATTCACGGTCTTCACGTTGGCGTTGTTCATGGTGCACGTGGTGCCCGACTGGGTCACGTCCATGTAGCCGAAGTTGGTGCCGTATTCGTACTGGCCGGTCTTGGCGTTGCCGCCGGGGCCGGTGCCGATGAGCGCATGCTGCAGGTTGTCCCACTGCTTCAGCACGCGGCCGTTTTCGGCATCGAGGATGACGGTCGGACGCATCGGCGACCCGCCCCTGGCGGTGTCGGCGAAATACGACACGACGTAGGCTTTGCGCGCGCGGTCGCTGTCGTCGATGTAGATCATCAACTCGGCTTTCTCGTCGCGGGTGCGCATGAAACCGATGCGATTGCCCAGACCGGCGGCCTTGCCCATCGCCAGTGCGCTGTTGCCGCGGAGGCGCGGCTGGGTCGCCGGGATTTCGCGATCGAGACCGCTCACTTTGCGGCCGAACAGAGTGCTGATGTTGCCGTTTCCGTCTTCATTGACGACGACGTGCTCGCCGAAGATCGGCAGACCGCGGAAGGTCTGCTGATAGCGGTGATTGCGCACGCCCAGATCGGTCTTGCGATCGAGCAGGAACAGGCGCGAATCGGCGTCCAGGCCGAGCGCCTGCTCGTGGCGGGTGTGGATCATGCCTGCCGAGCCGGAAGCCGCCAGGGTGGCATTGCTCTGTTTGATGGCGGAGAGGTCCTGTTGATACAGGTCATTACGGGTGGCGGCGTCTGCGCCGAAGGCGCAGAGGGCCATCACGCTCGCGATTGCGAGCACGGTCGGACGTGGATAACGGTTCACGGTCAATCTCCATATCGTTGGCGACAAGAGTCGCGGCATGCGACTCGCTTCCCTGCCGCGACGCGCCCCCTTCCTACGGCGCATATGACGCGGGCATCGGGTCCGCCCGTCCATCGCAGAGGCAGCGCGCACGGGTATCGCGGCGCTGCTTTTCGAGACTAACCGGCCGCGATCGAGCCCGTCAATCGCAACCCGAGGGCATTCCAAACAACGGACACACACCCTTCCGACGAGCGGTCGGCCCCACGATGTCCGGGATCAGAACATGCCGGTTTCGAGCCGCGCGACCTCGGACATCATGCTGCGGCTCCACGGCGGGTCGAAGACCAGCTCGACATCGGCCTCGGTCACGGTCGGGATCATTTCGAGCTTGCCGCGGACATCGTCGACCAGGATCTCGCCCATGCCGCAGGCCGGGGCGGTCAGGGTCATCCGCACTTCGATCCGGCGCTGGCCGTCGTCGCCGCGAACCACGGTGGCGTCGTAGACCAGGCCGAGGTCGACGATATTGATCGGGATTTCCGGGTCGAAACAGGTGCGCAGCTGGGTCCAGACCAGCTTTTCGACTTCCTCGTCGCTGGCGCCCTCGGGCAACTCGATCGGCGGGGGCGGCTCTTTGCCGATGGCGTCGGCGTCCTGCCCGGCAATCCGCATCAGATTGCCTTCGACGAAGACCGTCCAACTGCCGCCCAGCGCCTGGGTGATGTAGCCGACGCTGCCGGCGGGCAGGGTCACGACATCGCCTGCCGGCACCAGCACGGCGGCGCAATCGCGTTCGAAACGGACGGGTTCACTGCTGCGGGAATACACGTGGGTTCGGGGCGCGGCGAAAAAGTCGCGGATTCAGGCGCTTGGGGTGCGCTTATTCTACCGGACTGACTTGTGGACATGTCTGTGCGCTATAAAGGCCGGGTTCGCCGGGTTGGCCCGGCGGCGCCGGGTCGGGGGAGGTCCGGCGTCGCATCTTTCGACTCCTCAAGGAGAGACCGTCACATGTTCCAAAAGACCTACGCATTGCGCCGCAACGGCCTGTGCACCGCACTCGCCATCGCCCTCACAGGGAGTGTCGCCCTCGCCGGGACCGTCGCCCTGCCCGCCCACGCCCAGGAGACCGCCCCGGGCGGCGCCGACGAGCTGGACCGGATCATCGTCACCGCGCAGAAGCGCGAACAGCAGATTCAGGAAGTACCGCTGTCGATCAGCGCCTATTCCGGCGATTTCCTGCAGGCGCAGGGCATCAGCGACTACGGCGACCTCGGCAACCTGGTGCCCGGCCTGGAAGTCCAGACCCAGAGCGTGAGCAATCCCAGCGTCTCGATCCGCGGCATCACCGCCGATCTCGACGACCCGACCCAGGAACCGCGCATCTCGCTGTTCCAGGACGGCGTATCGATCAGCCGCTCGCGCGGTTCGTCGGTGGAAATGTTCGACATGGCGCGCGTGGAAGTGCTGCGTGGCCCGCAGGGCACCCTGTTCGGCCGCGCTGCCGAAACCGGCGCCCTGCACTTCATCCAGAACAAGGCCCGCACCGGCACGTCCGGCAACTTCGAGCTGGGCGTCGGCAGCCACGATCAACGCAGGTTCACCGGCGCCTACAACACCGATCTGGGCGACAACGTGCAGGGCCGCATCGCGGCGTTCTACGAAACCCGCGACGGCTACGTCGAGAACCTCGACGGCGGCACGCTGCAGGGCAAGGACACCCGCGCACTGCGCGGATCGCTTCATGTGAACATCGGCGAGAGCAGCGGCATCGATGTGATCCTCAACTACCAGAAGGACACGCCGCCGGGCACCGCCTTCCGCAGCCAGGTCATTCCGAACCTGCAGGGCAGCCTCGATCCGTACACCGCGAATTCGCAGCGCGGCAACGAGCTCGGCACCGACCGCGACGTCTACGGCGCCACCGTGCTCGGCGATTTCGCGATCAACGACAACTGGTCGCTGTCCACCATCACCGGCTGGCGCCGCTACGACGGTCTCGACAAGTTCGACTCCGATGGCTCGCAGGCGGATCTGATCGAATTCACCGAAGACGCCTGGGGCAACCAGTTCAGCCAGGAAGTGCGCTTCAACTACGACAACGGCGGAAAATTCACCGGCTTCGTCGGCGGTTCGTATTTCGACGAAGCCGCGAATCGCGATCTCCACTACCAGGCCGACGAACGCCAGCTCTATGCGCTGTTGTCGCCGCAGATCAACACCAACACTGCAGGCCTGCTCGGCTCGGCGCTGGCGAACTATTATTTTCCGATCATCCCGCTGCTGAATCCGAACGCGACCCCGAACACCTCGCGCACGTCGACGTGGCTGCCGGTACCCGGCATCGTGACTCCCACGCCGACGAATCCGGCGGGTTTCCTGCAGGTGCCGCTCAATCCCGATCATCGCGAAACCTTCGGCAACGATGTCGATATCCGTGCATTCGAGCTGTTCGCGGACGGCACCTGGCGGTTCAACGACCAGTGGTCGCTGACCATGGGCCTGCGCGGCTCGCGCGAATCGGTCGAATACGGCTATTTCGCTGACCCGGGCAACGCATCGAGCCTTGGTTTTCTGCTCTCGGGCCGTGGCACGCCCGCGTGCGGCGCACCGCCCTGCAACAACCTGCTGTTCCCGGCGACGGCCGGCCGGCTCAGCGCCAGCGAAACCTACAACTCCTGGGTCGGTCGCGCCGTGCTCGGCTACGCCCTCAGCCCCGACATCAATACCTATGCAAGTGTGTCGCGCGGCCGTCGTCCGAACATGATCAATGTCAGCGACCTCGGCAGTGATGAAGTCGATGCGGAAATCGTGTGGAGCTACGAGCTCGGCATGAAAGGCAACGCCGCGGACGGCCGCTTCGTCTACGACCTGTCGCTGTTCTATTACGACTACAACAACTTCCAGGCCTCGGTGGAGAACGATGCGCCACCGCCGTTCTTCGTGACCAAGAACGCGGGCAAAGCGCATGCGCTCGGCTTCGAGGCCTCGTTGTTCGGGCGTTTCAGCGACAACCTGGAGGGCTGGTTCAATTACGCCTACATCAACGGTGGCTTCAACGCCTTCGACGACGACGGCACGTACCAGGAACTCGCCGGCAACCGGTTCCGGATGACGCCCAAGCAGTCGGTTTCTGTCGGTCTGGACTGGACGATTCCGCTGACCAGCGGCGACAGCCTGTATGTGCGCCCGAGCTACAGCTGGCGCTCGCAGGTCTATTTCGAAGACCAGAACCAGCCGGGCATCGAACAGGACGGCTACGGCCTGCTCAACCTGCGCGCCGGCTGGCGCTTCAACGAGAAGTGGGAAGTCGGCATCTGGGGCAACAACCTCGCCGATGAGGAATATCTGACCGATGCCGGCAACACCGGCCTGTTGTTCGGTATCCCGACCGTGATCGCCGGGCCGGACCGCAGCTTCGGCGTGAACCTGCGCGCGAAGTTCTGATCGGTGCGGATCGCTGCGGGACCCGTCATGGGTCCCGCAGCAGTCGAACTGCATCACGCATCCTGGAATCTCATGATGAGCGGTCCCGCTCTCGTCCCCGCTCTCGTCTGCGGCCTGTTCTCCGGCGGGGTCTTCCTGCCCGTCTACGCGACCTGCTTCGCACTGTTCGCGCGGCGCGCGAATGCAAAAGGTGGACGGCAAGCCGCTCTCCTGTTGGCCGGCACCTTGTTCGCGATGCTGGCCTGCACGGCGACGACGATCGTATTGCCACTGTGGCTGGCGGATCTGTTACCGCTGGGCGCACAGTCGCGGAACTGGGTGCTCGCTTTCTTCGCCGGCATCGCTGGCTACAAACTGCTCGTCTTGCTGTCGCGTCGAACGCTGCCCCGCGCCTGACTGCCACACATATCGACCATCGTCTCCACTGCCGCACTGGGCTACCCTGTCGCGATGAACACCCTATCCGCACCCCGCACCGCACCGCGCACGCGCGTGGTCGCGCCGTTGTTGATCATGATCCTCGGCATCTGCGGCATGACCGCGATCTGGACGATGCTGGCGCTGATCGTCGATCGCCAGTGCGCATGGGTCGCGGCATTGACCGCCGCCGACATCGCGCTGCTGCTGCGACTCGCGCGCGCCGCGCCAGGGTTGCCGCGCGCGGCCACCACGGTCGTCGCCACGCTGACAACAATCCTGCTGGCCAACTGGGTCATCGCTGCGGTCCAGGTCGGCGGCCCGATGGGGCTGGGGCTGGCGGATTCCGTGCAACGTCTCGGCGCCGACTACGCGCAGACCCTGTTCGGCCTGGCCAATCAGCCTGCGGAACTGGCGTGGTACGCGGTCGCGGTGATCGTCGCGCTGTGGCTGGGGCGCTGAATCAGCCTGGGAAATCAGTCTGGTGAATCAACCCGCGAAACCAGCAGCCCCGATGCGCGGCAACAACAGCCCGGTGCGCGCCTTGTACGCCGCCCAGTCCGGATAGCGCGACAGGCTGTCGTCCTTGCGCAGCATGTTCGGAACGAACAAGAACAGCCACACCCACGCCAGCACGACCCAGGGCAGCCAATGCCCTGCGACGATCGCGAAGCTCGCATAGATCATCATCTCGCCGAGATAGTTCGGATTGCGCGTGCGCGCGAAAAAACCGTCGGTGATCAGGCCGCGCCGCGCGCGCAGCACGAAATATTTCTGCGCATCCGCGCCGACCATCAGCACCACGCCCAACGCATACAGCACGACGACAGCACCGAGCACCATCGGCGGTTGTTCTATCCGCTGCGTGACGATCAACCACGGCGCGATCCAGTACGGGCCCAGCACGAACAGCCATGCGTTGAGCGCACCGGCGATGGTGACCTTCTTCTGCCAGGCCGGATCGGGGAACACCGCTTCCTTCAGCAGCCAGATCAGACCATAGCTGCCGTGCAGGCCGAGATAGGTCCATGCCGTCGGTGTCCACGCATCGTAGATGGTCATCAACACCAATACGAATATCAGTGTGCCGCCCTTCTGCAGGTTGATCGCTGTTGCCAGTGTGAGAATTTTGGGGCCGCCGAGGAAATCGTCGGTGAGGTAATCGCGAATTTTGAGGAAACGATCCAGCTGTGTCGGCATTTTTCGCGATCTCCTATCCGGTGGTCTCGCGACCCGCTTCTGCCTGCAATTGATCGCAGGCTGGCGCCATGGGCATTTCATATCGCGCCAGCGTATCGACGCCGACGCGCCCTTCGCGAACGTCCTCGATCAGCCGCTCGGGAACGATGCGTTCTGCACCCCGCTCCAGACGCAGCGACTCTGCGGGCCTGGCGTGCAGGCGCCAGCCGCTGCGCCCCAGTGACGCGATGACGAATTCTTCCAGCACGCCCAACACATGACGGGTACGGCCCTGCGCCGAAAGCAGACTCAAACCGTCGGGCTTGGTGCGCTGCCAGAGCGTGTCGGTATCGGCAACGAGTTCGGGCAAGCTGCGCAGCGGGACCGCCTCGGGCGACAGGAACGTGCCGGTGAAGCGAGTCAGGATCGCAGGCGCCAGCACCGCCTCGCCGAAAGCATCCCAATCCGTGTCGCACAGCGCGCCCCGGGTGAAACATTCGTACCAGAGCCGTTCCGCTTCCGCTTCGCCACCCAGCAGATGCAATGCACCGCCCGAAGCATGCCGCTCAGACGCCGACAACTCCGATCCCGTGCGCACTCCAAGTGCCTTCAAGCGTTCGTCCAGGGACGGATGACTGTCGAACGGATGTGGCGCCTCCGCATCGGCACGTGCGAGCGCCTGCAGGACAGCCGGGCGCTTGTCTGTGCTCGCGGCAAATCGGCGGAATCCGTCCAGAACCGGCAATCGCGCACCACGATTGACCGCCGGCAGTAGCGCCTCGTTGAAATAGACACTCCACTCGGCATCGAACGCATGCACTTGGCGCAGGGCACCTGCCATGGCATCGGCACCGAACATCTCCGCAGCCAGTGCATCCGCAGCGTATTCCTGGGCACGCGAGATCGAAGCGGTCTGGCGCAGGAACCCGTGCGCATACAAACGAAAAGGCGCATCAAGCAGGAACAGCGAACTCTCCAGCGAAGACAGCGTCCCGCCGAGTGCGATGCGGGTTCTGTAGACCCAGGGCGTCAAACCGAGATCGCCCTTCGCCATATGCCCGAATTCGTGCGCAATCACCGCACCGAGCTGGCGCTCGTCGAGGACGCACAGCAAGCCGTGGCCGAGCGTCACATCAAGTCGGCGCACACGTCCGTACCAATGGCGTTCAGCGCCAACGCTGGCGTTGATGCCGGCCCCGAGGTGGATCGCCACCGGCGCGCGCACGCCGGCACGTGCACCGATCGCCTCCACCTGCGCATAGAGCGCCGGTACGCGCTCGCGCGCCAGCGCCTGCCCGCCCATTCCACGTTCGGCTCCTCGCGGGCGGAAAAGCGCCACCATAAGGCTGATCGCGGCAAGAATCGCGAGCATGCCGCCGACACCGAGTTCGCCGTAGCGCATCTGCGCGTATGGCACATAAAGCAGCAGGGCGATGATCCCTGCGGACAACAGCCAGAAACCCGACCACGCCGCGAACACCAGCGCCGCACGTCGTGCGACGCCCAGCGTGCGCGGCGCGCGCGCCGGAAAGGAGGTGCTCATGCGTCGCTCACTGCCGCCACGCGGCGACCGCGATGCTGATCGCAGTGTGCAGCCGGTCGCCCGCAAGCGCTTCGTTGCGCAGACGCTCGCGCTCCGCCGCAGCCAGTCCGCTAACGCGGGAACGCACGAAATGCAGCGCTGCGCGGGCCTGCGGATCGATATCGAATCCCTCCAGTCCGACCTGCTTGCCGCTGGCATAGTCGGCCATCCTTTGTAGTTCGTCGCGGCTGTAGGCACTGGCCGGTCGCAGCAGCGTCAGTGCGGTCTCATCGCCGCGCCGCGCCGCCTCGGCGTAGAGCAGCGCCCAATGTTCGGGTTCAAGCGCGTAGAGCTCCGCGCGATTCAATCCCTTCAACCGCGACAGGGCGCTGTCTGGCGAAAGGCGCAGCGCCCGGGCAAGACTGGGCATGTCGTCGTCGCTGCCATCCGCCAATGTCATCGATGCCTGCTTCGCGCGTTCGATCTGGTAGCTCAGCAGCGTTGGCGACAACGCTCCCGCATCAAGTCGCTGGAACAACGTGCGCGGATCTGCGTTCGACTGGGCCGCGACCAGCGCATAGTAAGAGGCGACCGAGGGATCGTTCTTGCCCACATCGCTCGCCGCAAGCGCTTCCAGTCCTTTCAGCGCGCGCTCCGGCCGCCCAAGCGCCAGCTCGGCGCCGACTTTGGCATCGAGCACACGATACGCATCGGCTGGCGAGCGCTGCAGCAACACATCCCAGTCGCGCGCCGCCGCCTCGTGCTCACCGTAGACCCATTCGCGCCAAGTGGCGCTACGCAGCACGTAGGGCTCTTTCGCGGTCGCCGCAAGATCGAGCAGCTTGCGCTTTCCATCCGGACCATCGGTCAGCACTGCATCGAGATAGCGCACCAGCACCGAGTCCGGCTCGCGCTGCAAGCGCGCGCGAACTTCCGCGCGAGCCTCCTCGGACCGCCCGTTCGTGTCCATGACGCCGAGATACATGCGCTGCATGTCGACGTCGTCGGGCTGCGCGTCGCGCAGTTTCCGCGCCAGTACCAGCGCCTTTTCCGGCGCGCTTTCCCGCAGCGACACCATCGCCAGCGAAGTCATCATCGGATCCCAGCCATTCGCTGTGGCCAGCGCCGTGAACATCGCGCCGAACTTGCCCATCGCGTTCTGGCCCATCGCATAGTTCGCGCACATATCCACGGGCTTCATTCCCGCTTCGGGCTTGACCACGCCCAGTTGCGTCCGCTCGGCGCGCTGCTCGCCGCGACCCATGCTGATGGAGGCCGGCGGTTCCTCGAAGGCGTAGTCGACCCTGCCCAATTCGAAATACGTCTCGCCGCAGTGCAGGTTCCCCTCCGGTTGTTCGTCCGTCGACGGCGGCGTCTGGCCTTGCGGAAAATAGACCACGGTCGCTTCGAATACCGGAGCCACACCGGCAACATTCCAAATCGCATAATCCGCGTCAGCATGCACATCCTGCTCGAAGTGCTCGATTCCAGTCCCGTCCGCCAACTGGGCCATCCCCGTCACCTTGCCGGTCTTCACGTCGATCGCGACCCACTGCTGCGGTTCCACCGTTTCGCTGTGCCCATCCAGCGTGACCTTGAGCGCTTTGTCGAAGCCATTGACCACGACCACTTCCTGGTGATCCGACGAGTGGACCGCGCTGTAAGCACCGAATCCGATCACTCCCAAGGCCACAAGGGCAAGGCTGCGGGTGTAGAGCCACAGCGCGCCGCCCATCGGCACGCGCGCAAATATCCGCCATTGGCTGGAGAGACCGCCGCTGCCGACTTTCTGCACCAGATAGCTGCCCAGCGGCAGCAGCGGCAAAACGAACAACGCCACGAAGGCATGCAGCGCGACATATGTGCCTTCGCTGTCGCGTTCCGATTCGCCGACGAAACCGAAGCCGATCGAATTCAGGCTACCCAGCGCGGGCGTGCCCTTCAGCGGCTTTGCAAACAGACGTCGCTGACTCAATAAATGATCAAGCGTGGATTGCTGCTGCGGCAACCGTCGAAGCCACTTTGCCCAGAACAGGGCGCGATACACCTTGAACGCGTCGCCGGTCGCGATCGCCTTGCGGATCGTCGGGTCTGCGGCAAGGGGTTCTAGTTCGGGAATGCGCTGCAACAGTTCGGCGGGATCGGAAATGGCCATACGCTCTCATCGGTGGTGGCGTTCCGTCGCCGCGATGTTGATCACATAAAGCCGACATCATCGCGTCCACTGCTGCGGCAATCAAGCGCAGCAGGACGCTGTCCCGAACGCCCCACATCACGGCAAGACCCCGGCGTGCGGTCGGCAGTGCCCCGCTGCAGACCTCGCCCGCGTCGTCGCAGTCAATGACATGACGAAACAGTTGCTGGTCGCTGGTCGCTGCACGAACAGCATCGGCGGATTTCAACGCGACGAATCCTGTTCGCTGTCGCCGGCCATCAGCACGCCGAGTCCTATGCCCGCACCCGCAGCGCCGCCGCCACTCCGACCGCCGCCTTCGCCCTTGCCTTCACGCCCGCCATCGGCTTTCCCCTTCGTACCGGACGGCCGAGTCGGCCCCTGCTGCGGAATCGACAGAGCCGCCGGAACCGGCTCCAGATCCAGCACGCGTCGGATGAAGTCGCGCAGCGACACCACCAGCTCCGCCGTGTGCACCGGCCGGCCTGCGGCCTTCTCGGTGGCCGCCCGCGCCGCCAGGCGCACCTGCTCGTCGGTGCCCAGCAGCAGGATGTCGGACAGCGCCGCTTCCACCGCATCGCGGATACGCCGCGAGCGGTCGGAGCTGCTGTCCGCAAGCGAGGCCGGCGGTGCCACAACATCCAGCGCAGCGTCGGCATCACCGGGACCGGCAGGGGATTCGCTACGGCGGCGCAGGTCGCGCAGATGGGTGGGATCGACCGACAGGTCGCCCGAGAACGAACCGCCGAGGGTCTTGTATGCCGCGATCAGCATGCGCAGGCGCTCGTTGATCTGCCGGTTCTCGCGCTCGCGCCGCTGCTGGACGGTCTGCATCACGATCAGTCGAATGCCTACACCGATCAGCGTGATCACCACCAGCCCGAACAGTGTCGTCAGCACCGCCTGCCAGGAACTGAAATCGAGGCCACGCATGCGGGACTCCGCGCTTCTGGCATCGTTGCGATGCCTAGGATGGACATGATCGCACCATAGCGCGGATGCGCGCGGCGCAGGTCATCATCGAGAGTTCGTGCCGATCAGTACACCGGTTTGAACAAGGATTCCACTTCGACGACCTGCCCGTCCGATTTGATATCGATGTAATTGCGGTACTCGATATCCGTTCTTCTCGTGCGTTCTTCCAGCCCGTAATGCGTCACGCTATCCGTACCGTAGATGCCGTAGCTGATCTCCGAACTGCCAACCGGCACCGATACGTTGAAATTGCTGGTGACGTAGGCAGCGGAATACACGATGTACCGGCCAGGCTTCAGATCGGTGAAGGTATAGCGGCCGTACTGGTCGCTCTTGACGACTTTTCGATAATCCAGCGCCGCATTGTCGAACAACACCTGCTTGGGCCTGCGGTTCTGCGGAACGATCGGCATCCTCAACTTGCGGTAGACATGTTTGTCCAGCAGCTTCATGAATTCGAACATGTGCGGCGTGGCGGGATACAGGAAGACATCGATCCCTTCCATCGTCCTGACCGGATTCGGCGGAAGCAGCGCGTAGTTGCCGAACCGGTCGAGCCGATTGAATCGCCCCGGCTTCTATAGACACTCACGAGCCGTGTCGTAGGGACTGCTTTTCAAACTCTACCGGAGACAGGCCCTGGTTGTTGCCATGCCTGCGCACCGGGTTGTAGAACATCTCGATGTAGTCGAACACATCGGCCCGAGCGTGATCCCGTGTCGGGTAGATCTTCCGCTTCACTCGCTCCCGCTTTAGCAACTGGAAGAAGCTCTCGGCCACGGCGTTGTCGTGGCAATTTCCGCGACGACTCATGCTGCAGATCATCTGGTGATCCTTCAGGAATCGTTGCCACTCACCGCCGGTGAACTGGCAGCCTTGATCCGAGTGCAACATCAGGCCGGGCGGCGGTTTGCGACGCCATACCGCCGCCAGCAGTGCTTGCATCACCATATCGCTGTGCAGCGTCGGTCGCATCGACCAGCCCACCACCACTTGCCGCGAGAACAAGTCGATCACCACGGCCAGATACAGCCAGCCCTCGTGCGTACGCAGGTAGGTGATGTCCGTCACCCAGTGCGTGTTGGGCTTTGTCGCCTCGAACTGCCTGTCCAGATGGTTTGGCGCAACCGTCGACGGCTTGCCCCCGTGATGGTTCGGCCGACGCCCATAGCCGACCTGCGCCTTCAGGCCTTCGGACCTCATCAGCCGCGCCACTCGATGCTTGCCGCAGGCTTCACCTTGCTCGCGCAGGTCGGCGGTCACTTTGCGATAGCCGTAGACCGTACCGCTCTCCAGCCACGACTGCTTCACCAGACCCAGAACCCGACCATCTTCCCGGGCTCGCGCGCTCAATGGCGTGCGCAACCACGCGTAGTAGCCGCTGCGATGCACCCCGAACACCCGACACATCGCCAGCAACCGAAACTCGTGCGCGTGATCGCGCATGAAGGCGTACTTCACCCGGACAGCTTGGCAAAGTACGCGGCGGCCTTTTTTAGGATGTCGCGCTCCTCGGTCACCCGCTTGAGCTCGGCCTGAAGCCTGCGCATCTCAGCCGACGAGGCGCTGTCGGCCTGCTGCGCTTGCGGCGACTTGCGCTGCTCGCGCACCCAGGCATACAGCGAATCGACGCTGATTCCCAGCCGGCCGGAGACTTCCCGGACCGATCGGCCATGTTCGATCACCTGCTTGGCCGCCTCGGCCTTGAACTCGTCCGTATAACGCTTACCGCTCATATCCACCTCCATCGTTGCCGTAATGTACGACTCGGAGATGTCTACTGAATGGGGAGCGATTCAGCGCGGGACTTGCCGCGAAACCGCATAGCATCGCTGCTGCTCCGAGCCACGAACGCACACGGATACGACGCGAACCATTCATTCAAAAACCTCCAGAACCCGGAATGTCGAAACCTGTCGCGGGCACTGCATGAGGCCACGCCCGCCATAGACGCATTCTATCGCGCTGGGCACGCCGTCCTGAATAACTTGAAGAGAATGTCGCGCGCAGCGCCTACGGGCTTATGTCACGACGGTTGCGAAGCCCCAGGCCAAACCGAGACCAGCGACCACCCACCCGACGGTGGTCGGCAGGTATCCACGCCAAAGGCGCAACTCGATCTTCCAGACGGAAACGATCTGCATCACGCCCCACAGCAACAACATCGGAATGAGGAAATCAAAACCATATTCGTACGCGAACGGTATGGCACACAGCAGTACGTAGCCGTATCTGATTTCGCGAGCAACCTCATCGTCTTCAGGCTTCTTTTGCGCACGCTGGGACAGGTCTTCCAAGCGCTCCGCCATGATTTGGACGATATCGTCCGGGCTTTTTTCCATGCGATCCATCACTGCACCCTCCACGTTGGCACAACCGTAGCAGCCTGCTGGCGACAACTCGAATCGGAGTGGATTTTTCCTAGCATCCGGAGGGCGCCGAAAATGGATATCCAGTCCGCTCTACTTGATCATCCGCCCGCGCGCTCAACCCCGCAACTGATCCGGAACACATGTCCATCCGGATGACGCAGATGCATCTCGCGGACGTTCCACGGCATATCGGTGGGCGGCCAAGTGACCTCGATCTCATGTTGGAGACATTCGCGATGCACCGCGTCCACATCGTCGACCCAGATCGACATCCAGACGCCCTTTTCGGCGGCCTCGTTGGAATCCGGGCCGAAGGTGGAAGCAGATCCGCTCTGCCCACGCCCACCCTGCCCATCGTGGCACAGGAAAATCTCGAAATGACCGGAATGCACGCCACCGAAGCTCGGCGGCTCGCCCCACTCCCAGCCTTTCTTCCAGCCAAGTTTTTCGAACCAGGCGAAGCTCTGCGCAAGATCGGAGACGTTCAAGATCGGAGTGATGTGTTTCACTTGCATCGCATACGCCCTTTCGCTTAGCCGCAATCATCAAACCACCACGGCATTTCGCAGGACGGGGGCGAGCGCAGCGAACCCCACCATCACGTCATATCAAACACGGAGATGGCCAAGCGACATCGTTTGCTCATGGCGGGGTTCGCTGCCGTTTATCAGCGTACCGTCAAATCAAAATAAAACGTCTCGCCGAAGGCCTGGCTGCTCTTGTTGTAAAGACGATATCCACTGATGTATCGACCAGCCGTCGTGCCAGTGTTGAAAGTGGCATAGACCTCAATGTAAGCGCCACCCGCCGCAGACTTGTCGATGGTGAAATACCCCGGCCCCAAAGTCCCATACTGCTTTCTCACCGAATAGCCTTTCCAGTTGGTGGTTCCGCAGTTGTACAACTGCCATCTCTTGGTGATCCAAGTATTCTTGGCAACGATGGACCCATCGGGATAATTGAGGTCGCTTGAGAAAACAGCGCAATCACCGGTGACTTGTGCCGACTGAGCTACAGCAGGCATGGACCCTGAGAGTAGCGGCAAAGCCAATGTGACCGTCAACAGAAAAGCAACAAGTCTTGTTTTCATGATTCACTCCTTTGAATTAGAATTTTGAACTGCGATGGACAATACAGGTGCTCGATATACTTTCTCAGTGACTGAGAGAAAGACATACTCCGAATTGACGCATGCCCAATGTTTTCTAGCACATCCACAAGGCATTTTCCAATACAAAAAAATGATTCTTCGTGAAAGGCAGTGGGTCAAACCGGCCCGGTGTTTTTCCTTCTCCCTGAAAGGACACCCACAACTCAGACTTTCCCGACATGGACTTACCGCAATCACCGACATACCGCCACACCGTGCCAAGGCACGATGGCCGCATGACCCGACCTCGCTCCCATATCGCCCCACCCGATCTCGCCGGCACCTATCACTGCGTCCAGCGCTGCGTCCGCCGGGCCTTCCTTTGCGGGGTCGATCACTACTCCGGTCGTTCCTTCGAACATCGCAAGGGCTGGGTTGAAGCGCGCATCCATCTGGTCGCCGAATGTTACGCAGTCGCCATCCATGCCTATGCGGTCATGAGCAATCATCTGCATTTGGTGCTCAGGATCGATCCCTCCAAGGC
>JBAQRU010000229.1:0-17431 GCA_049296025.1 Lysobacteraceae bacterium
ACCCTGCGCCAGCCGCTGGGTGTGGTCGCCACGATCTCGCCTTGGAATCTGCCGCTGTACCTGTTCACCTGGAAGATCGCGCCGGCGCTGGCGGCGGGCAATACCGTCGTCGCGAAACCTTCCGAAATCACGCCCGCTACCGCGACCATGCTCGGCAGGCTCGCGAACGAGATCGGGTTCCCGGCCGGCGTGCTCAACATCGTCCATGGCCTCGGCCCCGACATCGGCGAGCCGCTGGTGCTGGATCCGGCGATCAAGGCGGTCTCGTTCACCGGCAGCACCGCCGTCGGCAAGCGCATCGCCGCCCTCGCCGCCTCGCGCCTGAAGAAAGTCTCGCTGGAACTCGGCGGCAAGAATCCCACCCTGATCTTCGCCGACAGCGACTGGCGCGATCAGCTCGATGTGATCGTGCGTTCGGCGTTCCAGAACAGCGGCCAGATCTGTCTGTGCGGCTCGCGCGTGCTGATCGAACGCAGCGTCCATGCCGAAGTCCGCGACGCGCTGGTGCAGCGCGCGTTGGCGCTGCGGGTCGGCGACCCGATGGATTCGGACACGCGCATGGGTCCGCTGGTGTCGCAGGCGCATTTCGACAAAGTGCTGGCGGCGCTGCAGCGCGCGCGCGATGAAGGCGGCCACGTGCTCTGCGGCGGCCATGCACTGGAACGGCCCGGCTGGTTCGTGGCGCCGACGGTCATCGAAGGTCTGGGGCCGGATTGCGCGACCAATCGCGATGAAATCTTCGGCCCGGTGATCACGCTGCAATCGTTCGGCGACGACGATGAAGCCTTGGCCCTGGCGAACGCGGGCGACTACGGTCTCGCGGCATCGGTATGGACCCGCGATCTCAAGCGTGCGCACCACTTCGCTGCGCAATTGCACGTGGGCATGGTCTGGATCAACACCTGGCTGATGCGCGACCTGCGCACGCCGTTCGGCGGCGTCGGCCAGTCGGGCATGGGCCGCGAAGGCGGCATGGAAGCCATGAGATTCTTCACCGAAGCCAAAAATGTGGGAGTTGCACTGTGACCCGATCACTGGAAGATCTGCTGCACAACAATCGGGCATGGGCCCAACGGGTCCACGATGAAGATCCGGATTTCTTCAGACGGCTTTCGCGCCAGCAGGCGCCGAAATATCTCTGGATCGGCTGCTCCGACTCGCGCGTGCCGGCGAACCAGATCCTTGGCCTCGATCCAGGCGAAGTCTTCGTCCACCGCAACGTCGCCAACCTCGTCGTGCACACCGACCTCAACTGTCTGAGTTCGATCCAGTTCGCGGTCGATCTGCTCAAGGTCGAACACATCCTGATCGTCGGTCATTACGGCTGCAGTGGCGTCCATGCCAGCCTCACCGGCGCGCGCGTCGGCCTGGCCGACAACTGGCTGCGTCATGTCGGCGATGTCGCCCAGAAACATGCGGCACTGCTCGATACGGTGGAACCCGGATCGCCGCGCCATGCGCGGCTGTGCGAGCTCAACGTGATCGAACAAGTCGCCAATGTCTGCCAGACCACCGTGGTCCAGGATGCCTGGGCGCGCAAGCAGCCGCTGACCGTACACGGCTGGATTTATGGACTGCAGGACGGCAAAGTGCGCCCGCTCGGTCTTGATGCAAGTTCGCTGGACGAGCTTTCCGGACAGTATCCGGCAGCGGTGGCCACTCTCGGACACAACAGGAGCGAATGATGAGCAACAGCGCCATCAACGCCGCATCCGCGCCCAAAGCGGTCGGCAGTTACCCGCACGCACGCCGCGTCGGCGATATGCTTTTTCTGTCGGGCATCGGTCCGCGCGATCCGGTCAGCAACGGCATTCCCGGCAACGTCCACGACGCCGACGGCCGTCTGATCGCCTACGACATCGCAGCGCAGGCGCATGCGGTGTTCGCCAACGTGCGCACGGTGCTCGACGCCAGCGGCGCGCGCTGGGAAGACCTGGTCGACGTGACCGCGTACCTCACCGACATGGCCCATGATTTCAAGAGCTATAACGCGATCTGGGCCGAATATTTTCCCGATGCCGCCAACGCGCCGTGCCGGACAACGCTGGGCATCACCGCGCTGCCGACGCCCATCGCCATCGAACTGAAATGCATCGCCGTCGTGAAGGAGTGAATCATGCTGTCCAACCCGATCAACCTGCAGGCCTGGATCGATGAACATCGGCATCTGCTGAAACCACCGGTCGGCAACAAGTGCATCTACAACGGCGATTTCATCGTAATGGTGGTCGGCGGCCCCAACGCCCGCACCGACTATCACTACGACGAAGGCGCGGAATGGTTTTACCAGATCGAAGGCGAGATGGTATTGCGCATCCAGGAGGATGGATCCCCCCGGGATATCCGCATCAAGGCCGGCGAGAATTTCCTGCTGCCTCCGCGCGTGCCGCATTCGCCGCAGCGCTCGGCGGGCGGTATCGGCCTGGTGATCGAACGCAAACGCCTGCCGCACGAACTCGACGGCCTGCAGTGGTACTGCGACGTCTGCAACGAAAAAATCTACGAAGAGTATTTTCCGCTGGTGAATATCGAAACCGACTTCCCGGCGGTATTCGATCGCTTCTACCGCTCGCACGACCACCGCACCTGCAAGGCCTGCGGCCATTTGAATCCGGCGCCGGCGAAGTACGCGCCGCAGGATGACTGACCATGGGTCAGGATCTACGCGTCATCATCATTGCCGGGCCCAACGGTGCGGGAAAAACCACCTTTGCGCGGGAATTCCTGCCGAATGAAGCGCGACTGCAAGAATGGGGCGAACCGTGACCGATACTCACCCGATTGAAACCGCTGTGCCGTGATTCGCTTGTGTGCCGCGCACCTGCCCCTCATCCGTCGCTTCGCGCCACCTTCCCTGCGCAGGCGGGGAGAAGGAAAACCTCATGTATCCCTCTCACCGTGCGATGCGCGGGGAGAGGGTGGCCGAAGGTCGGGGGAGGAGCGCTTTTCGGATGACAACCCCAGGCCGCAGCGCTATTCTCGGTCTTGGCAATTTTTGCCATCGCTAATGGGAGCCCACCATGGCCGCCACCATGAATGTCTCGCTGACCGAACCGCTGAAACGCTTCGTCGACGATGAAGTCCGCGAAGGCGGTTTCGCCAGCACCTCCGACTACGTGCGCGAACTCATCCGCGAACGTCAGCGCCGTAAATCCGAAGACGCCTTGCGCGCGCTGATCGCCGAAGGCCTGGGTTCCGGCCCCGCCGAGCCGGTCAGCGACGATTTCTTCGCCAAACAGCGTCAGCGCCTCGCCAAGGCATGAGCGCAACGTGGCCGGGCAAACCGATTCGACAGCGGCCACAGGCGGCAGCCGATATCGCCGCAATCGCGGATTATCTATCCGCAAAGGCCGGGCCCGCCGTGGCCTTGCGCTTTGTCGACGCCATCGAAGCCGCCTACGCCCTGCTCTCCGCCCATCCTGCCAGCGGCTCACCGCGCCACGCCCATGTCCTGCCCGAACTGCCGGTACCGCTGCGCTTTCATCCAATCAAACAATTCGAACGGGTGCTGGTCCATTACCTCGATCAGCCGGACGCCGTGGAAGTGATCCGCATCTGGGATGCTTCGCGTGGTCTGGACGCATTGCTGGAGGAAGAACTCAGATGAACCATGCTGCATTGGCGATGGCTTGTTGTAACGCGTTCCCGCACAAGCGCCCAGCGTCTTGAACGCTGCTTGATAAACATGCTCAAAATCGACACCCACGCCCATTACCTGCCCCGCGACTGGCCCGATCTCGCGGCGAAGTACGGGGATATCCGCTTCCCGGTGATCCATCACGGCGACGACGGACGCGCGCGCATCTACAAGGACGGCAAGTTCTTCCGCGAGCTCTGGCCGAAGACCTGGGACCCGCAGCTGCGGATCGAAGAGTTCGCGACTTTCGGCGTGCAGGTGCAGGTGCTGAGCACGGTGCCGGTGATGTTCAGCTACTGGGCGAAGCCGCAGCACGCGCACGACCTGCATCAGGCCTTGAACGATCACATGGCCGAAGCGGTGCGCGACTATCCGCGCCACTACGCCGGCATCGGCACGGTGCCGCTGCAGTCGCCACGTCTGGCGATCCAGGAACTGGAGCGCTGCGTCGATCAACTCGGGCTGCAGGGCGTGCAGATCGGCTCGCACGTCAACGACTGGAATCTCGATGCGCCGGAATTGTTCGATGTGTTCCAGGTTGCGAGTGAGCTTGGCGCGGCGATCCTGGTCCATCCCTGGGACATGATGGGCAGCGAGTCGATGCCGAAATACTGGCTTCCGTGGCTGGTGGGCATGCCCGCCGAACAGTCGCGCGCGGCCTGCAGTCTGGTGTTCGGCGGCGTACTGGAGCGGCTGCCGAATCTGAAACTCTGTCTCGCCCACGGTGGCGGCAGTTTCCCGTATACGATCGGCCGCATCGAGCACGGCTTCAATATGCGTCCCGATCTCGTGGCGACCGACAATTTCCGCAACCCGCGCGAATATCTGTCGCGGCTGTACTTCGATTCGTGGGTGGCCGATCCGCGCGCATTGCGCTATCTGATCGACACCTGCGGCACCGGGCAGATCATGCTCGGCACCGATTACCCGTTTCCGCTCGGCGAACAGCAGCCCGGCGCGGGCATCGCCGCGCTGAAGCTGTCCGAAGCCGAAGAAACACGGCTGTACCACGGCACCGCGCTGGAATGGCTGGGGCTGCCGATATCGAGGTTCGCATGATTCCCGTAACCACCCCGTTTTTCATCGGGTGCGCCTGCGGCGCACCGTTGCTTCCACGGGCATTCCAAACATGGTGCGCCACAGGCGCGCCCTATGCGAGGGGCGCATGAACGACCCATCGATGAGCGACGAATACGCTCGACAGCAGGATGCCGGCGATCCCCTGCGCGCGTTCCGCGACGATTTCCACATCCCGCGTCACGGCGATGCCGAGATGGCCTATTTCTGCGGCAACTCGCTCGGCCTGCAGCCTAGAGGCGCGCGTGCATACATCAACGAGGTGATGGACAAGTGGGCGCACGATGCGGTCGAAGGACATTTCCGCGAACCCGCACCGTGGATGCCCTACCACGCACTGGTCCGCGACGCGCTGGCGGGCGTGGTCGGCGCGCAACCGGCCGAAGTGGTGGCGATGAATTCGCTCACTACGAACCTGCATCTGATGATGGTCAGCTTCTACCAGCCGACCATCGAGCGCACCGCCATCCTGATCGAAGCCGGCGCGTTCCCCTCGGATCGCCATGCGGTGGAATCTCAGCTGAAATATCGCGGGCTGTCGGCGAAGCACTGCCTGATCGAAGTGGAACCGGACCAGATCGACGGCACCTTCTCGATGGCAGCGGTCGAACGTGCGATCGCCGAACACGGCAAGCGCCTTGCGCTGATCCTCTGGCCCGGCGTGCAGTACCGCACCGGGCAGGCGTTCGACCTGAAAGAAATCGCGCGCCTCGGCCACGCCGTCGGCGCGGTGATCGGCTTCGATCTGGCGCATGCGGTCGGCAATCTGCCGCTGCAGTTGCATGACAGCGGCGCCGATTTCGCGGTCTGGTGCCACTACAAATACATGAATGCGGGACCCGGCGCGGTCGGCGGCTGTTTCGTCCACGAGCGCCACGCGCACAGCGAACGTCCGCGTTTCGCCGGCTGGTGGGGGCACGATCAAGGCACGCGGTTCAAGATGGGCCCCGAGTTCGTGCCGACGGCGGGCGCCGATGGCTGGCAGCTGAGCAATCCGCCGATCCTCGGTCTGGCGCCGCTGCGCGCATCGCTCGACCTGTTCGCGCGCGTCGGCATGCCCGCACTGCGCGCGAAGTCGGAGCGGCTCACCGGCTATCTGGAAACGCTGATCCGCACGCAGCTGTCCGACAAGCTGCAGATCGTCACCCCGGCCGCTAGTGCGCAGCGCGGCTGCCAGCTGTCGCTGCGGGTGATCGGCGGTCGCGAGCGCGGTCGCGCGCTGTTCGAACATCTGGGCATGCAGGGCGTGCTCGGCGATTGGCGCGAACCCGACGTCATCCGCAT
Source organism: Lysobacteraceae bacterium (assembly GCA_049296025.1). Classification (GTDB taxonomy): domain Bacteria; phylum Pseudomonadota; class Gammaproteobacteria; order Xanthomonadales; family Xanthomonadaceae; genus Lysobacter_I. Next base: position 5,999 of record JBAQRU010000229.1, read on the forward strand.
CTCGCCCGCGCCGTTGTACAACAATCACGCCGACGTGGCGCGTTTCGCGCGCGCAGTTCAGGAGTGGCACGCATGAATATCGATACGCCTCACGCCGCCCACCCGCGTCGTCTCACCCTGGTCGGCGCCGGACTCGCCGGACCGCTGCTCGCGACCCTGCTCGCCCGCGACGGCTGGGATGTCGATTTGTTCGAGCGACGCGGCGATCCGCGCGTCCACGGCTATGCTGGCGGACGTTCGATCAATCTCGCGCTGGCCGAGCGCGGCCTGAATGCGCTGCGCTGCGCCGGTGTCGACGACGATGTCCTGAAGCAGGCGGTGATGATGCGCGGACGGATGGTGCATGCCATCGACGGCAGGCAGCGCCTGCAGCGCTACGGCAAGGACGACAGCGAGGTGATCTGGTCGATCAGCCGCGGCGATCTGAATATCGTGCTGTTGAACGCGGCGGAAGCGGCAGGCGTACGTCTGCACTTCGACCGGCGACTCGAAAACGTCGACTTCGAACAGCGCGTCGCCCATTTCGTCGGCGAGCGCGAAGACATCGCCCACGATTTCCATGCGCTGATCGGCTGCGACGGCGCCGGCTCGCATCTGCGCGCGGCGATGCAGGCCGTGGTCGATCTCGGCGAACGCATCGAAATGATGCCGCACAGCTACAAGGAACTGGAGATACCGCCCGGCTTCGACGGCGAGTTCCAGCTCGAACCCAATGCCCTGCACATCTGGCCGCGCGGCGACTACATGAGCATCGCCCTGCCGAACGACGAGCGCACCTTCACCGTCACCCTGTTCCTGCCCAACGAAGGCGACCCCAGCTTCGCCACCGTGCGCAACGGCGTCGAAGCGCAGGCGCTGTACGCGCGCGATTTCGCCGATGCCCTGCCGCTGATCCCGAAACTCGTCCACGATTTCGACGCCAATCCCACCGGCATGCTGGCGACGCTGTATCTCGACCGCTGGCATCTCGACGGCCGCGCGGTGCTGATCGGCGACGCCGCGCACGCGATGGTGCCGTTCCACGGCCAGGGCATGAACTGCGCGTTCGAGGATTGCGTCGCGCTGGCCGCGCATCTGCAGCGCGATCGCGACACCGCGACCGCGTTCGCGGCGTTCGAGACCGAACGCAAGCCGAATGCGCGCGCGATCCAGCAGATGGCGCTGGAAAACTACCGCGAGATGAGCGACCGCGTCGACGACGCCGACTTCCTGCTGCAGCGCGAACTGGAACGCACGCTCGCGGAACGCCACCCGGAGCGGTTCGTGCCGCGCTATGCGATGGTCAGCTTCCGCCGTCTGCCCTACGCCACCGCGTTCGAGCGCGGACGCATCCAGCGCGCGCTGCTGGTGGACGCCACTGCGGGCCGCAGCAGTCTTGATGGCCTCGACTGGGCCGCCGTCGACCGCATGGTCGACGCGCGTCTGTCGCCGCTGCCTGCGGAGGTCTGAGTGGCCGCGAGTTTTCTCTTCTACGATCTCGAAACCTTCGGCACCGATCCGCGTCGCAGCCGGATCGCGCAGTTCGCGGCAATCCGCACCGACACGGATCTCAATCCGATCGACGACCCCTGGGATTTCATGGTCAAACCCGCCGACGATCTGCTGCCCTCGCCTGTCGCGACCCTGATCACCGGCATCACCCCGCAGCAAGCGCAGCGCGATGGCGTCAACGAATCGGAAGCCTTCGCGCGAATCTTCGAAGCGATGTCCGCGCCCGAGACCTGCACGCTCGGCTACAACTCGCTGCGCTTCGACGACGAGTTCGTGCGCTACGGCCTGTTCCGCAATTTTCACGATCCCTACGAACGCGAATGGCGCGCGGGCAATTCGCGCTGGGATCTGCTCGACGTGATGCGGCTGGCACATGCGCTGCGCCCGGACGGCATCGCCTGGCCGCTGCGCGAAGACGGCGCGCCGTCGTTCAAGCTGGAACATCTCGCCACTGCGAACGGCGTGCGCGAAGGCGATGCGCACGAGGCGCTGTCCGATGTGCGCGCATTGATCGGCATGGCGCGCAAGCTCAAAACCGCGCAGCCGAAGCTGTGGGACTACACCCTGAAACTGCGCGACAAGAAATTCGCCGGGCGCATGCTCAACACCGTCGCGATGACGCCGGTGCTGCATGTCTCGCAGCGCTTCCCCGCGTCGCGGCTGTGCGCCGCAGCGGTGGTGCCGCTGGTCCGCCATCCGAAGATCGACAACCGCATCGTCGTCTTCGATCTGCACGAAGCGCCGGATGCGCTGCTCGCACTCGACGTCGACGAGATCGTCGACCGGCTGTACACGCCCGCCGCCGATCTGCCGCCGGGCGAAGCGCGGATTCCGCTGAAGGAAGTGCATCTCAACCGCAGCCCGATGCTGATCGAATGGGCGCATCTGCGCGACGCGGATTTCGAGCGCCTGAAGATCGATCCGGCGCTGGCCGAAGCGCGCGCCGAACAACTGCGCGATGCCGGCCCGGTGCTGGCCGAAAAAATCCGCCGCATCTACGCCGGCCGCACACCGCCGGAGACATTGGACGTGGACGGTTCGCTCTACGACGGCTTTCTGCAGGATGGCGACAAGCGCAAATTCGCCGAAGTGCGCAGCGCGCCACCGACCGCGCTGGCGCAGCGCGATTTCGCATTCAAGGACGCGCGACTGCCGGAGCTGCTGTTCCGCTACCGCGCGCGCAACTGGCCGGAAACGCTGTCGATCGCCGACGCGCAGCGCTGGAACGCCTATCGCCGCACCCGCCTCACCGAGGATCGCGGCATCTCCGAATTCACCTTCGACACCCAGCGCGCCGAGATCGCGGCGCTGCGTCTTGCGCACGCCGATGACGGCCGCGCGCAAGCGCTGCTCGATCAGCTGCAGGCCTGGGCGCACGACCTGGAGGCCGATCTCGCATGAGCAGTTATTTCTCCGAACGCAGCTTCAAATTCATGCGCGGCCTCGCCCGCCACAACGAACGCGAATGGTTCCACGCGCACAAGCAGGACTACGAGCAATACATCCGTGCGCCGTTCCTCGCGCTGATCACCGATCTGCAGCCCGCGCTGCTGGAAGTGAGCGAACACTATCGCGCCGACCCGAAGACCGTCGGCGGCTCGCTGTTCCGGATCCATCGCGACACCCGTTTCTCCGGCGACAAGGCACCGTACAAACTCTGGCAGGGCGCGCGTCTGTTCCATGCGCGCAGCCGCGAGGTGGAAGCGCCGTCGTTCTACCTCCATCTGCAGCCGGGCAACTGCTTCGTCGGCGCGGGCCTGTGGCACCCGGAACCCGAAACCCTGCGCCGCGTGCGCCAGTTCATCGTCGACAACCCCGGTAGCTGGGCCGCCGCCGCGCACGCGAAACCATTCCGCAAACGCTTCGACCTGGACGACAGCGACATGCTGGTCCGCCCCCCGCGCGGCTATCCCGCCGACTTCATCCACCTCGACGACCTGCGCCGCAAGAACCACGTCGCGATGAGGATGATCGACGACGCCACCATGACCGGCCCGCGCCTGCTGTCCACGCTCGCGAAAGACCTGCAGCAGCTCGGACCGTTCATGGATTATCTCTGCGCGGCGCTGGATCTGGAATTCTGAGGCGAACTGCCAATCCCGTCTCGTTTTGCCGCAATGCGTCATGACAGTGTCAATACGCCTCCGTATTCTCGATCGCGATGCCATGCCGTGGGGACTGGCAGATCGTCAAAGGACCAGCGCGGCGCATCGCCACGCTATTCATGGAACAGGAAATTCAAGAGGGGTTCTCTCGTGCGTAAATACCTCTGCGGGCTTCTGCTCGCTCTGGCGGCGCCGTTCGCGCTCGCCAATACCGGTGTGGCTTTTGTCCACGGCACCGGTGCCCAAACCAATGCTTACAACGACTACTGGCAGCCGGCGATGGTGGACTCGGTTCGCGGCGGCCTGCCGAATCCGGCCAACTACGTCGTCATCAACTGCGACTTCGGCCAGTACTGGTGGGACAGCCGCGCTGCGGGTTGTCTGGCCGGGCAACTGACCAGCTTCATCAATGCCAAGGGCATCACCCGTCTTATCGTCATCACCCACTCCAACGGCGGTAACGTCATGCGGTGGATCCTGTCGAATCCGACCTACGACAGCCGTTATCCGAACATCATCAGCAAGACCGTTCGCGTCAATGCGCTGGCACCGTCGTCCACCGGTACGCCTCTGGCGGATGCGGTGATGAACGGCACCGTGTTCGAAGCGGCGCTGGGCTGGCTGCTCGGTTACCAGAACGACGGCGTCCGCCAGCAGCAGCAAAGCTGGATGGTCTTCTACAACAGCAATTATCTGTATGGCACCAGCGGGCGCCCGGCGCTGCCGAAAACCTTCCGCAGCGTGGTCGGCACCGACGTGGATTCGTCCCCGTTCGATGGCGACAGTTATTGCGGCGGCTACAGCCTCAACGTCGGTCTTGAAGTCACCCAGAACTGGCTCGCCAGCTGTTCCGACGGTTTCCTCAACTGCACCAGCCAGGCGGGTGCGGGCAGCGTGTGGTTCTACGACACCTCGCGGATGGCCGGCGGCGAACCGCTGTCGCACAACCAGAGCCGTCGGGCCTGTTTCGGCCTGAACACCATTCTCCGCACCGATGCGGGCCAGTGAGGACAACGCCATGAGACTTTCCATCGCTATCGCTCTCGCGCTGCTCTCCTTCTCCGCCACCGCCGCGCAACCGCTGCGGACCACTGGTGCCAAGGATCAGGCTCCCTCCCGTCTTGTCGCCCTGCCGGCCCCGTCCGCCCAGATCGAACGCGCTCCGGTGTCGTTCTCCTGGAAACTGGATCCGACCCAGGCGCTCGCCGCAACCGCTCCCTACGTCGCGCAAAGCCGCGAATACTGGCAGACCGTCGACGCCGCCGAACTCAATCGCGGCCTGCAGCTGAAGATGTCCGCCCCCGGTAGCCTGATCCGCATCAGCCCGACCCAGGGCGCGCGCGCCCTGCGCACCGAAGAGCTGCAGATCAACGACAGCCAAGGTGCGGCGAAGGTGCAGAACATCGCATCGGCCAAGCAGCTCGTCGACGCGGGTATGGACGTGCAAACCGGCACCGTGATCGCCAAGCTGGGCGACCAGGAAGGCGCAGACACCTACACCGTCCGCGTTCCGAAGGCCCAGGGCCAGTACCTCGTGCACGTGTTCGAGCCGCAGAGCTCCGACATCCTGCGCGCCGGTACCGACCGCAGCCATGCGCTCGCCGGTTCCAGCCTGCGTTTCGACGTGGACTTCAGCCGCGCCGGCAAGCTGTCCCCGGCCCTGAAGGCCGATGCCATGCTGGTCGCGCCGGACGGCCGCAGCTGGCCGGTAGCGCTCGCTTCCAGCGGCAACGGCCTGTCGGCCAACGTGAAGCTGCCTGCGAACGTCGGCACTGCACCCGGCCTGTGGGAACTGCAGGTGTTCGCCGATGCCGACGGCATCCAGCGCGACGCACGCACTTCGTTCGCGGTGGCTGCGCCGACCGCCCGCTTCAACGGGCTGTTCGCGTTCAATGCCAAGACCATGCGCATGGCGCTGCCGGTGCAGACCGGTTCCGCCGGTCGCTACGAAGCCCGCGGCACGCTGTTCGCCACGGCTACCGATGGCGTGATGCGTCCGGTCTCCGAAGCGCACAGCGCGGCGTGGATGAAGCGCGGCAACGGCATGCTGGTCCTGCAGTTCGACCGTGCCCATCTGCCGCAGGGCTACGGTGCGCCGTTCGAAGTGCGTGAGCTGAAACTCAACGACCAGTCGCGCATGGCGCCGCTGGAGAGCCGCGAACGCGCGGGTATCGCTCGCTGAGTGCTGTCGTTCCATCGTTTGAAACCGACAAGGGGCCGAAAGGCCCCTTGTTTTTACGAACTCAGCAACCGCGCAACAGACGCTATTCGTTCACCACCCCGTGCGGCACATGCCCCGCCGGCACATGCTCGCGCGCGGAATCGATATTGTGCTGCGAATCGTCGAAGAAAATATCCGCGCCAAACGCCTGCAGGAATGGACCTTTCGCACGGCCGCCGAGAAACAGCGCTTCGTCGAGGCGGATGCCCCACTCGCGCAGCGTGCGGATCACGCGCTCGTGCGCGGGCGCGGAGCGCGCGGTCACCAGCGCGGTGCGGATCGGACAGGATTCGATCGGATACGCCGCCTGCAATCGATGCAACACGTCAAGGAACACGCGGAACGGCCCGCCCGGCAACGGCTCGTGCGCGCGCTCGCGCTCATGGCGCGCGAACGCCTCCAGGCCGTCCTCGCGCGACACCCGCTCGCTCTGATCGTCGAACAGCACCGCGTCGCCGTCGAACGCGATCCGGATCTGCTCGCGCAGCGGACCGTCCACGACCGGCTGGACCGCCTGCGCCGGCAACAGGGTCGCGGCGGCGATACCGTGCTCCAGTGCGCGGCGCACGGCTTCGGCATCGGCCGACAGGAACAGATGCGCGCCGAAGGGCTTGATGTAGGGCCAGGTCGGCGCGCCGGACGTGAAGGTCGCCCGGCTGATGGCCAGGCCGTGATGCTGGATCGAATTGAATACGCGCAGGCCGGTGTCCGAGGAATTGCGCGACAGCAGGATCACTTCGACGCGTGGCGTGCCCGCTGGCGCATCGGCATTCAGCGCCAGCAGCTTGCGCACCAGCGGGAAGGCGATGCCGGGCGGCAACAGTTCGTCCTCGCGGCTGCGCTGGTAGGCGGCGAACGCATCGACGCCCTCGCGCTCGAACAGCGCGTGGCTCTCCTCCAGATCGAACAGGGCGCGTGAGGAGATGGCGATGACGAGAGGCTGATTGAGTGCTGGGGTTTGCATGCGATCAGTGTGCAACGAAACGGTCTCAGCCGCAGCGACGGAGAAGCAACGGGACGGATCAACCCGCCAGATGCCGCGACTGCCGCGAGGGCGTGGCGCTTTTCTTGCGCGGGACCGGCACCGGCCGCACCGCGTCCGCGTCTTCGAACGCGAGCCGCGAACGACCGCCCTGACCGCGATAGTCGTCGATCAGCGCGCGGTTCGCGATCTCCGCCTCGATGCCGCCGTCTGCGATCAGGAACGCCTGCAGCGCATGCACCAGCCGCTCGTGCGCGATCGCGTGGGTCTGCCCGGTGCGGGCGTACAACCAATCGCTGAAGGCCAGAAAACGCTGGAACGGGGCATCGCCCAGCAGCAGCGACAAGGTGCGCGGCAGACGCCCGGAATTCGCGACCATGTCCCAATATCGGGAGAAACGCGAAAGCCGCTGCATCGTGGCGAAATCGATGATGTCGGTGCTGAGGATGTTGTACGGCGGATCGGGATTGAAGCGCAGATCGTGCGCCTGCGTATGCCGGGCGATCGGCGCGCCGCGCAGGCGCTTGAGGATGCCGAACTGGATCTCGTGCGGCGCCAGCGCCACCAGCCGGTCGAATCCGCGCGCGAAGCTGTCCACGCTTTCACCGGGCAGGCCGGCGATCAGGTCCACGTGCAGATGCGCCTTCGAATGCGCGCGCAGCCAGCGCAGGTTCGCGGCCGCCTTGTCGTCGTTCTGACGGCGCGAGATGCGGGTCTGCACCTCGGGATCGAAGGTCTGGATACCGATCTCGAACTGCAGCGTGCCCTGGGGGAATTTCGTGATCGCATCCTTGAGCCGGTCCGGCAGGTGATCCGGAATCAGCTCGAAATGCACGAACGGCGGATCGTCCGCCGCCGCATCGATCTTGCGCAGGAAGAAATCGAGGATCGCCAGCGAGGTGTCGACCTTGAGATTGAAGGTGCGGTCGACGAATTTGAACTGGCGCACGCCGCGCGCGTACAGCGTTTCCAGCGAGGCCAGAAAACGTTCAAGCGCGAACGGCCATGCGGTCTTGTCCAGCGCCGACAGGCAGAACTCGCACTTGAAGGGACAGCCGCGCGAGGCTTCGACATAGAGATGCCGCTGGCGCACATCCTCGTCGGTGTATTCCGCATATGGCAGCACCAGATCCTTCAGCTCGGCCTGCACGCCGGGAATGATCCGGGCCGGCGGCGCTTCGCCGTGCAGCAATTTCTCGACGAGCCATGCGAAGGTCACATCGCCCCATCCGGTGATGACGTAATCGGCGATCGCGCAGATCCGCTGTTCGCCCACCTCGTAGCTCACCTCCGGCCCACCCAGCACGATGACGATCTCGGGCGCGACCGTCTTCAGCTGCGCCACCACGCGCGTGCTTTCCTCGACATTCCAGATGTAGACGCCCAGCCCGAGGATGCGCGGGCGACGGGCGAGGATCTTCTCGACGATCTCCTCGGTCTTCTGCCCGATCACGAATTCCAGGATCTCCGAACGCTCGCGCAGCTCGCCCAGATTCGCGCGCAGATAGCGCAGGCCGAGCGAGGCGTGCGAATAGCGCGCGTTGAGCGTGGACAGCAGGATGTCGGTCATGGCCGGATGATATCGCACGGCCGGGGATCGGACCTGCCCCGCGCGTTGCGTATCGACGGAAAATCAAGCGCAACGCCAACAGATCTCCTTCTCCCCGAATCGCGGGGAGAAGAGCCTGCCCCGGACTTGATCCGGGGTGGCGTGAAGCGCCGGATGAAGTGCGGGACGCCGCAGATCAATCCGCAGCGATCAAGAGCTGCGCGAACACTCAGAAGTCGTATCGATAACCGACGTAGTAGAACAGCGACAGCAGGTCTTCCGAGCTGGTATCCGCCTCGGTCCTGGTTCTTTCGAGATTGAACTCGGCTTCGAAGCTCAGGTGTTCGGTGCGCCGGTAGGAGAATCTGCCGACCGGGGACAGGCGCTTGGAGGTCGAGCCGGCTGCGTTGTCCTGCAGGTAGTACTTGATACCCGGCTCGATGACCCAGGCCTCCCCCACTTTCACGCGCGTCGACAGACCGAGCAACCATGCGTTGTAGGCACGGCTGGTGAGGTAGTTGGTATTGACGATGAAGACGTCGGAGGGCGAGAAGATGCCGGTGCCGATGACTTGCCCGCTCACTGTCTTGATATCGCCGGTCGGCTCGCTCGCCGGCAGCGTCGCCGTGGCGATGGTCCCGGTCACGCTGGAAAGACGGTAGTCCGCCGACATCTGCCATTTCGGCGACAAGGTCAGGGTGACGCCCAACGACGAAGACCGCGCGATCGGCGTCAGGCCGATCGCCTGCTGCTTGATCTGCTCCTGGGTGAGCGTCTGCGACAGCTGTTGCAGGTTGGTTTCAGGCTGCCCGAGCAGCGCATTGGTCATCTGCAGACTGGGGGAACGGCGATAGTCGTAGAGGAAGTTGACGCTGAATTTCCTGCCCCAGCCGAAGTTGCCCTGCACCGATGCGACATTGAGCTTCTTGAAGAACACGTCGTAATCGACAAGCCCGAACACCGAGCGGTTGTCCGCGAAATAACGGAACTCGCCGCCGACCGCGCGGCGATCCAGATCGCCGGACGCATTCTGCTGGATCCCGAAGACTCCAAGACCGATCTTGTCGAAGATGTGGTCGGCATCCATCGTCGCACCGTAGAAGCGCTTGTCGCCGCCAAGGCCGGGTTCGATCAACTTGCCGACTTCCACGCCGCCACGGACCTTGTCCGTGCCCAGACCGATACTGGCCACAGCGCCATCGAAACGCCCGAGCACCCCCCCGCTGGTCGCGGTCTGACGGCCGACTCGCGTCGCGAAGCGGCTGGTTTCGTGCTTCAGATCGATGTAGGCGGAGGACAGACGGTTACGGCTGGGCTGGTCTTCGATGAAACTGTGGCGAAAGGTATCGCGCAGGGTGACGCGGGTATCCCACGCGCCCCGACGATGCCGAAGGTTGTAGTTGACGTCGGTGACGATCGACGACTGGTCGGTCGTACTGAGCGATTGAGTATCGATCTGGGTCGCGCCGCTGATCGGATCGGTGGTCGTGAATTCGTCGCGGATCTTCGACTTGCCGCCGTAGTAATACTGTGAAACGCCGCCCCATGACGAAGTGACCGGCTTTCTTGCGCGCGGTGTCGCCGCGGTGGTGGTCGCGGTCGATTCCGTTTCGATGCTCGACAGTGCCGCAAGCCGCGCTTTTACGCGCGTCGCACCGGCGCCGTCCGGATAGAGCTTGAGGTAGAGCTCGTATTCCGCTTGCGCGCGCTTGGTTTCTTTGAGGCGTTCGCGGGCGAAGCCGATCAACTCCTGCGCGTCCTGCGAAAACACACCGGGGGGCATGTTCAACAGTTTGTTGAGTTCGGCGATCGCGGCTTCGTACTCCTCGCGCTGCACCGCGTCGCGGGCTGTCGTGAGGAGTTGCGACTGCGCCTGGTCGGACTCGGCCAGCGGCGTCGAAATGACCGTTGCGGGCGGTAATGCCGCGGGCGGTAGACGCGGCGCGCCGCGTTCTTCTTTTTTCGGCGGACTGGTGTCGGCGGCGGCAGGCCGCTGCAACGTGACGACGAAGCTCTGTTCGTCGATGCCGGGGCCTGCCTGCGCGCCCTGCACCGGCGATTTGAAAGAAATTTCGAGGCGCTTTTCGGTCGGCTGATTGGCTTCGCTGAAATACCGCATCTGGAACGGAGGCGACAGATCGGAATCGTCCCATTTCCGCGATTCTTCGAACACCGATCTGCCGTCGCCGGTCAGGCCGGCGATTTCGAAATAGATCGTGACCAGATCGTTGGTCGAGGAAACGACGGCGCGCTTGAACCTGACTTTCGCGTTGAACTGCACCGTGATCTGGGTCGAGTCTTCCTGGTACTGGACCACCGACACATCATCGAAGATCTGCGCCATCGCCGACGGCGAAACGACGGCGATCGCGATCGCGGCGGAAAGACAGGCAAGGCGGATTCTGAACTGACGTTCGAACATATGGAAATAGGTCTCTGCTGGAATCAGTCGAACATCAATCGAAGCTGCCGTCGGTCGCACGGTGCTTGCCGGTTCTGGTTCTCTTGATGGTGGAGAAGGTCGCGTCGGTGTACTCGTGGCAGGCGCCGGAGCAATCCTGAAGCTCCTGCACGGTGTAGAGAATCTTCGGCGTATCGACCTTCTTGTGTTCGCCCGCCTTGTAATTGTTGGCATGGCAGCCCGCACAATTAGGACGGTACGACGCGAACTGCCAAGTGATGACCTCGTTGTTCGTCTTATGGCAGGACGTGCAGGACATGCCGGCCTGATGCTGGCGATAGCCCGCAGACACGTGCGAGTAGGTCGTCGTCGGCTGCCATGCGGTCGTCCGGTGACAGGCGTCGCAGGACTTGGTCGTCACGAAGTGGTTCGATGGCTTACCCGTTGCGGACGTGCCGTTGTGACAGGTCGCGCAGCTGCCTGCGGTCACATTGCTGTGACTGAATGTCGCCGGGAGCCATGCGGTCGTGCGATGGCACGCGTCGCAGGACTGCGTCGTCGGCAGATGGTTCGACGGCTTGCCGGTCGCGGTCGAACCGTTGTGGCAGGTCGCGCAGCTGCCTGCGGTCACGTTGCTGTGATTGAACGTCGCCGGGAGCCATGCAGTCGTGCGGTGACAGGCAT
>JBAQRU010000230.1:0-5322 GCA_049296025.1 Lysobacteraceae bacterium
CACCAGCGCGCCGATCGCGCCGGCGCCGCCTGCGGGAATCGACGCGACCGCCGCCGCCAGCCCGCCGCCGAGCAGGGTGATGACGTTGGTCTGGCTGGAGAGCCAGGCGCGCAGATAGCTGACGGATTTGGGCGGTTGTTTCATGTCAGTCGATCAGGTCGTCGCGATCAGACGCTCACGCGGACATTGCCCTTGCCCGCCGCCTGGTGCAGCCGGCTCAGGATGCGCTGTTCCAGCGCCGCCGCTTCGGGCATGCGCAGCCAGCCGCTGTCGCGCGGTTTGGGCGTGGCGATCTCGAAATCGTCGGCGATCCGCGCCGGCTGCGTCGACAGCACCACCACGCGATCGCCGAGCAGCAGCGCCTCGGTCACGTCGTGGGTGACGAACACGATCAGGCACGGATATTCCTGGTAGAGCTTGACCAAGAGCTTCTGCATTTCCTCGCGGGTCTGCGCGTCGAGCGCGCCGAAGGGTTCGTCCATCAGCAGGATGCGCGGGCGCAGCATCAGCGAACGCGCCAGCGCGATCCGCTGGTTCTGGCCGCCGGAGAGTTGGCTGGGCAGCAGCTTGGCCTTGTCGGCCAACCCCACCGCTTCGAGCATGTGCATGACCTTGTCGTGACGCTCGGCGGACGGAATGCGGTCGCGCCACAGTTTCAGGCGGAACGGAAACGCGACGTTGTCGTAGACGTTCAGATCGGGGCGGTTGGCGTAGCGCTGGAACACCATCACCGCGTCGTCGTGGGCGTCGGTGCACGCCACGCCGTCGATGCTGATGCTGCCGCTGGTGGGCATGTTGGTGTTCTGCGGACGCACGCCGCCCATCATGTACAGCAGCGTGCTTTTGCCGCAGCCCGACGGGCCGAGCAGCATGTTGATGCTGGGGCCGGTGAAACGCAGGCTGAGGTCGTCGACGACGCGGTTCACGCCGCCTTCGGGACGCGGATATTCCTGGACGATGCGGTCGAGTGCGATGACCGCCGAAGCCGTGGGTGCGGTGGCTGCGGTCGCGCTCATGCCTGGGTCTCCCACGGATACAGATGGCGCTTGATCGCGCGCATCAGCTGATAGGTGATCAACGCCAGCGCGATGATCACGGCGATGCCGGCGAACACCTGGTCCATCGCGCTGAAGCGGCGTGCGTTCTGGATCAGCTGGCCGAGGCCGACCTTCGCGTTCACGTATTCGGCGACGGTGATATAGGTCCACATCACCGAGACGCTGACGATGATGGCGTCGGCGATGCGCGGCATCGCGATCGGCACCACCGCGTGGCGGATGCATTCCCATGGCGACGCGCCGAGATCGCGCGCGCCGGTCCAGTAGCTTTGCGGTACGGCCTGGATGGCGTCGCGCACCATCGGCACCAGATAGACCACCGCGCCGAGGAACAGGAACGTCACCTTCATGGTTTCGCCGATGCCCAGCCACATCACCAGGATCGGCAACAGCGCGACCACCGGCGCCGAACGGAACGGATCGATCAGCGGCGACAGCAGCGCGTTCAACTTCGGCGACGCACCCATGAAGATGCCCAGCGGCACGCCGATCAGCACCACCAGCACGCCAGCGGCGGCGACGCGCCCGACCGACCACAGCGTGGCGTCGAACAGCAGGCTCTTGCCGTCGCTCCACGCCAGATAGCCCAGCGCCTTCACCACCGATACCGGCGACGGCAGTTTGTTGGCGCTGATCCAGCCGCTCGCGCTCAGCGCGAACCAGACCAGCAGCACCACGGCGACCCCGGCGATGCCCAGCTGTCGCCGCATGCCACCGGGCAAGGCGGCGTACGGATTCCAGCCGTTGGCCATTACTGGCGGGCCCCGAACACCGCGATGCGGGTCGAGCGGTTCATTTCGCGGCAACCGTCGAGGCCCACGCCTTCGGAGCCCGGATTGTTCTCATCGCACAACGGCTTGTTGGAACCGTTGCCGACGATCTTGAAGCGCTCGCGCGGGAACTCCCACTGCCTGACCAGATATTCGACCACCGCATCGGCGCGCGCCTGTGACAGGCGGTTGTTGATCGCGGCGTTGCCGGTGCTGTCGGTGTTGCCGCTGATCTCGAAGTAGGCGCTGCCGTTGTTTTCGATGAACGGCACCATGTCGGTGTCGATGATCTTTTCCGCGCGCTTGGTCAGCGCCGCTTGCCCGGTGTTGAAGTTGACGATCACCGGTTTGGTCACCGTGGCCGGCGCCTGCACCGCTTCCTCGCGCGCCGCCGTGGTGTAGGTTTCGACCTGTTTGGCCTCGGCCTGCGCCGCCGTGCTGGCGTCGTAGAGCGTGCGGATGAAACGGGTGTCGAAGCTGTCCTGGGGGGCGATTACCGGCGACTTCGGATTGGCCAGCGCACCGGCCGCACGGTAGATCTGGTCGAAGCGCTGATACACGCGCTCGTAATGGTTGGTGCCGCCGGACATGCCGAGGATGCGCGCGTTGTCGGCGACGCCGGTCCACAGCAGGTTGTCGAACAGGCTTTTCACGAACGGCTTGCCTTCGTCCTTCGCCAGCAGGGTGAAGAATTCCTCGGTCTTCACCAGCGCGTCGACGGCCTGGTCGGGATTGGCCTTGGCCACGTCCACGCCCTTCATCCAGCCGTTGACGAATTTCTGCACCGCATCGCGGCCCTGCGGATCGTTGAGCACGCGCTGGTCACAGACCATCACGTCGAAGATGAGATTCGACGCGGTCTTGGTGGAATACACCACGTGGCCCCTGGTCGCGCGCAGCGCGAGCGAGAGGTCCGGGTCCCACAGCGCGGCGGCATCGACGCTGCCCGACTCCAGCGCGGCGCGCACGCCGGCAAGGCCGTCTTCGGCGGCGATGTACACGTACTCGATGCTCTGCTTCTTGCGCGCCGACAGCGCGGAGTTGTCGATCGCGTCGATCGACATGCCGTGCGACGGCGTGAACTGCAGCAATGCCAGCTTCTTGCCGGCGAGATCCTCGACGCTGCGGATCGCCGGGTCCCTGGCGATGATGGCGTCGGCGCCGCGGGTATTGTCGACGATCATCACCGCCCTGGCGTCGTGACCGCTGTTGCGCAGGTTCGGCTGCTCCTGCGCCCAGAAATCCGAGGTCCGCCACGCGCACTGCGCGGTGCCGGCTTCGAAGATGGTGGCGAGCGTCGGGATGTCGTCCTGGATCACGAACTCGACGTTCAAGCCTTCCTTGTCGTACAGCGAGCCCGGCCGGGTGGTCAGGCTCTGGCCATTGGCGACCAGCGCCGGGGCGTAGCCGTGGAAACTGACGATGCTGACTTTCAGTGGATGACCGTCGGAACCGAGCGGGCCGTCGCCCTTGCCGGCGTAGGTGCCGGCCGGCGCGGCCTTGCCGCCATCGGTCTGCGCAGTGGCCACGGCGCCTTCATCGCCGCCGTCGGCCTTGCGGTTCTTGTAGAGGTTCCACAGCACGGACCCGCTGCCGACCAGAACGATCGCGCCGATCAGCAGCTTGGCGAACGGGGTGAGTTTGATGGCCATGAGGCGCTCCTAGACGAACAGATAAAAACCGGGGGGATGGAATGATGCGAGGGCGGGCGTTTATTTGGCCGCCGGACGGAACTGGGCGGCCAGTTCCTCCAGATTGAGGATGTGGGCATCGATGCGTTGGGTTTCGCGCAACAGCGCGGCCTTGTTCGATTCCGACTCCGACTGCAGCCTGGCGACATCGGCGGCGGTGCTGCCGATGGCGTCCTGGATCTGCGCTTCGAGCGCGGAAATCTGCTGGCGGAGCTCGGCCAGACGACCGTCGCGGCTGCTTTCCAGCGCGGCGACGCGCTCGCGATTGGCCTGCACCACCCCGTTCGCGGCGCCCTGCATCTGACGTTGATGATCGCGCAGAGCGGCCATCTTGGCGTCCGCGTCGGCCAGCACCTGTTCCATCGACCAGGTTTCGTCGGCGACGTCCATCGCCATGATCGCGGCGCGGCGGGTGGTGGGATCCAGCGCGCGCAGGCCTTCGACCAGCTTCAGCAGCCGCTCGACCGGGAACGAGGCTTCGCCCACGTTCTGGCGGACGTAGATATCGACGAAGCTCAGGCCTTCCTCGACGCCGACGGCTTCGGCGGCTTCCCCGGTATCGGCTGGGGCATCGGTATCGGCGCCGGCGTCGCGCGACGTGGGTGGCGCCCCCGCGTCGGCCTCGGCGGCGCGGCGGATGATGGCGTCGAGTTCGCTGTCCTCCACGGACGCGGAAGGGCGAGCATGGTCCTCGGTCGGCTCGATCAGCCTGGCCGCTTCCAGAATCTTCTTCAGTGACGCCATGCTGTCCCCGGTGCGCTGTCGCGAGTGATCACGGTCAAGAATAAGGGAAGGCCCGCACAAATCCAGTGCGAGCGGTCATCGACGGGCTCACACGCCGCGATTCTTGCCCTGCCAGGGTGCGAACCAGGCGCGGATGCGGGCGATGTCGGCATCCATGTCGTCGGTGAGCACGAAGGGCTCGCCGATGCCGATGACCTTGTCGGGGTAGTGGAAATACGCCGGCACCACCGGCACGCCAGCGGCCTTGGCGATTTTCCAGAACCCGGGTTTCCAGCGCTCGACGCGTTTGCGCGTGCCTTCCGGCGCGAGCCCGAGCCAGAACCGCTCCTCGTCCGCGAAACGTTGCGACAGCTGGCCGACCAGGCCCTGCGCCGCCTCGCGATTGACCTCGATCACGCCGATCCTGCGCAGAATCGGCCCCAGCGGCCACCAGAACAACTGGTGTTTGCCGACGATGCGGACATCCAGACCGATCGCGATCTTCGCGGCGAGGCCCCAGATGCCGTCCCAATTGGAGGAGTGCGGCGCACCGATCAGCACCGCCTTGGGCAGATCGGGGAACGCGCCGACCATCCGCCAGCCGCCCGCGCGCATCAGCTGGCGTGCAGCCCAGCGGATGAACCGGTTCGGCGGTGTACGCGGCAAATTCGGCGGCACGGACAACAGGCGATCGCTTTGCGGCATCTCAATCCCAATCCTTCGTGGCGCGGGTCTTTTTGACCCCGGAACGCTGCTTTTTGTCGTCGAGCCGACGCTTCTTGGCAGCCCGGGACGGCTTGGTCGCCACCCGCGGCGTCGGCGCGTGCAGCCCGGCGGCCACGAAGACCGCCAGCCGCTCGCGCGCGTCCTCGCGGTTGCGCTCCTGGGTGCGGAAACGCTGGGCGCTGATCACCAGCACGCCATCCAGGGTCATACGCCGGTCGCGGCGGGCAAGCAGACGCTCGCGAACCGCCTCCGGCAGGACCGCCGAATGCGCCACGTCGAACCGCAGTTCCACTGCGGTCGCCACCTTGTTGACGTTCTGCCCGCCCGGACCCGACGAACGCACGAAGCGCTCGA
>JBAQRU010000231.1:0-16634 GCA_049296025.1 Lysobacteraceae bacterium
ATGCCAAGCCGGTCGTCGCCGAACCGGACAAGTCGCCGACGGCCGGGCCGCCGCCATCGCAGCCGATCGCGGACGCGCGGCAGGGCGATCGCGTGCTGCTGCAGCTGGCATCGTTTGCGGCCCGCGACAATGCCGAGCGGGCTCGCGAGACCCTGCAGGCCGGCGGGCTCGATGCGCTGCGGATCGACGAAGCATCGGTCAATGGCCAGCCGGTGTGGCGCCTGCGGATCGGCCCGGTGCCGGCAACGCGGGCGCAGGAACTTTCCGCTCGCGCGGCCGATCTTGGTTTCGGATCGGCGCAGATCGTGCGCGAGTGATCGGAGGCGGTCGAACGCGTGCGATTCAACGCGCTCGACCGCATCGAAAGGAATCGGACGGAGTGGTCGCGCGATATCCGCGACCGCTCGGAATCTTACGCCGCTTGCTTCAGACTAGGCGGCTGTCCTGATGTATCCATGGCGGTTCGACCGGACTTCCGCTGCCGGAAGCCCGGGGCGCCTTTGCAGAGCGAACGATTCGATGAAGATTGACGGCAACAAGACGCGACAGGGTGCGATGCGGTGGCTGCTGGCAAGCGCCTGCGCCGTGTGGATGACCGGCATGGTGCTGGCCCAAGCACCGGCAGGCGCGCCCAAACCCGATGCCGCCCAACCCGCGCCGCCGCCGCTGAGCATTCCCGACGCGCCCAAACCGGCCAGCGCCAAGGCCTGGCTGCTGATGGACGAGGCCACCGGCAAGGTGCTGGCCGGCGAGAACATCGACGCCCGCCTGGAGCCGGCGAGCATCACCAAGGTGATGACCTCGTACGTGATCGCGGCGGAGCTGAAGGCCGGCCGGATCAAGCCGAACGACAAGGTGATGATGAGCGAGAACGCTTGGCGCACCGGCGGCGCCGCCACCGAGGGCAGCTACAGCGGTTTCGAAGTGAACAAGACCGCCAACCTCAGCGAAATGGTCAAGGGCATGGTGGTGCAGTCCGGCAACGACGCCGCGATCGCGCTCGCCGAACACACCGCAGGCAGCGAAGCGGCGTTCGCCACGCTGATGAACGACTACGCCAAGCGCATCGGCCTGAAGAACAGCCACTTCGTGAATGCGCACGGCCTCTCGGCCGAAGGCCATTACTCCACCGCCCACGATCTGGCGATCCTGGGCCGCGTGCTGATCCGCGATTTCCCGCAGGAATACAGCTACAACAAGATCCGCGAATTCACCGTCGGCCCGATCACCCAGCGCAACCGCAACCTGCTGCTGTGGCGCGACGAATCGGTCGACGGCATCAAGACCGGACATCATTCCGGCGCTGGTTACTGCCTGCTGTCGTCGGCCAAACGCGGCGACCAACGCCTGATCAGCGTGGTGATGGGCGCCAGGAGCGAGGAAGAGCGCGCGGTCGATTCGCTGGCACTGCTCAACTGGGGGTTCCGTTTCTACGAAACCCATCGCCTGTACCAGCCCGATGTCGTGATCGCCACGCACAAAGTGTGGAAAGGCACGACCGACGCGGTGAAGCTCGGCGTTGAAGAGCCGCTGCTGGTGAGCACGCCGCGCGGCCGCTACGCAGAACTCAAGCCGCAGATGGACGTGCCCAAGACGCTGATCGCACCGATCAAGGCCGGCCAGAAGATCGGCACGGTGCGGGTGATGCTGGACGGCAAGGCGGTGATCGAAGCGCCGCTGGTCGCGGTGGAAGGCGTGGTCGAAGCCGGTTTCTTCAAGCGTCTTTGGCACGAATTCCTGATGTGGTGGGAGTCGGTCTGACCGTCCTCTGATCCTTCGCTCAACGGGAGCGGCGTTATGGAATACAGCGAATTCGTCGCCGTCATCGGCGACCGCAATACCCCGGAGCTGAAGGATTTCGAGCGCGTCTCGATCTTCGCCAACACCGCCGACAAGGACGTGCTGTGGACGGCGCTGGGCCACGGCGGCATCCATCCGATCTACCAGGCGCTGGTCGTGCAGGCGCTGCATCGCCGGTTGATCGAGGCTTTGGAGCGCGAACAGGCGCAGCAGCGCAAGCTCGAAGAAGACGCGCGGAACGAGGCCGTGAAGGATCCGCCGCCGCGCAAGCGCAGTCGTTGAGGAGCATCGCCATGAGCCATCGCAGCCGTCTCGCCGGATTCATCATCGATTGCCAGACCGACGACCTCGACGCCGCCACGCGGTTCTGGAGCGGCGCATTGGGCCTGCCGATCGGCGAACTGTCGCCGGAAGAATCCGCGACCTACGCCAAGCTCGACGACGGCCCCGGCGAGCTGCACATCGAAGTGCAGAAAGTGACGCATCCCTCGCGCGTGCATCTGGATATCGAAACCGACGACATCGACGCCGAAGTCGAGCGCCTCGAAGCGCTCGGCGCGAAGCGTGTCGCTTACGTCCACACCTGGTGCGTGATGGAAGCGCCCACCGGCCAGCGCTTCTGCGTGGTGCGGATGCATCACCCGGAGTGCGGCGCGACGCCGAACGACTGGTGAACCGCGCCGCTCAGCGCCGCGCCGCGCGCAACCACCCGCGCCGCACGAAAAACGCCAGCGTCATCACCGCCAGCCATACGCCGTAACCCAGCGACGCCGCCAGCACCTGCGGCCAGATCCTGCCGTGACTGCCGCTGGCGTTGTCGTGCGACCAGTGGATGCTGGCCACGAACGCGACGACCGACAGCACCAGCGCAGCGATGTCGAACATCACCCGCGCGGCGTGTCGCGGCTGCCGCGGATACATCCAATACAGCACGCCGAGAATCAGGAACCAGGGCAGGAACAGGATCAGTGCGAGGTTGTATTCGACGAGTGGGTTCATTTGACGATTCTAGCGGCTCAGCAAGAACAACTTCGACCAAGCAGAACTGTCGACTTCCGTGCATCGCAGCAGATACCACCGGAGCCGCTCTGCTCCCTCCCTTTCGCCGCAGGCGAAGGGGAGGGCCGGGGAGGGGTTGCATGCGGCGACGATTCAACGACGAGCGCGTCTGCCCTGATGATCGTTGGAAGGGCCTAGTTCACCCGGGTTCCGCCGTGGCATCGCCCCCCTCCCAACCTCCCCCCGCGCTTTGCGCGAGAGGAGGAGAATGAGGTCATCGTCTTACGCCTCTTTGCATCGAATACGGTCAGTCTCGACTTTCTGAATTTCATCAAGCACTTCAACAATCAGATATTCCAGATCCTTGTCTATCGGCTCAAGAATTTCTGCAGCGGACGCCAGCGTGGAGCCGCCTTCATTTTTGAGCTTCACCACCCATGCGCCGGCTTCCTTTGGGTTTTCGAAGCTGAGACTTTGCAGAAGAACGCGATCATGGCCATCTACCAATTTGAAATAAAAACGACCATCTTTTTCCCGGTATTGTTTCAGCGCTCCTGAATGGCGCGCACTGGTCGAGCGAACGTCGCCAAGAGTCACGTTCAAATGGCCATGGATTGGTGTCTTTGACAAATCACGAAACCCCACCGCCTCGCGCAGCCGCCGCATCAGCGGCAGGCCATGGCGTTCGCGCGCCACGGCAGCGCCTTCGCGCAGCATCGCCTCGATCTTCTCCGGCTGCGCCATCAGCGCGTTGTAGCGTTCGCGCATCGGCGACAGTTCGCTGTCGATGCGCTCGAACAGCATCTGCTTGGCATCGCCCCAGCCGATGCCGTCGGCGAACGCCGCGCGCATCGCCGCGGTTTCTTCTGCGCTGGCGAAGGCCTGATAGAGCTGGAACAGCGCGGAGCCTTCGGTGTCCTTCGCTTCGCCGGGTGCGCGCGAGTCGGTGACGATCGAGAAGATCAGCTTCTTCAGCTGTTCACGCGGACAGAACAGCGGAATGGTGTTGTCGTAGCTTTTCGACATCTTGCGGCCATCGAGGCCGGGCAGGGTGGCGACATGTTCTTCCACCGCCGCTTCGGGCAATACCAGATGATCGCCATAAAGATGGTTGAAGCGCTGCGCGAAATCGCGCGCCATCTCGATGTGCTGGATCTGGTCGCGGCCGACCGGCACCTTGTGCGCGTTGAACACCAGAATGTCGGCGGCCATCAGCACCGGATACATGAACAGGCCGGCGGTGATGCCGAAATCGTCGTCCTCGCCCTCGGCGCGATTCTTGTCGACGGCGGCCTTGTAGGCATGCGCGCGGTTGAGGATGCCCTTGCCGGCGACGCAGGTCAGGAACCAGGTCAGTTCCGGAATTTCGATGATCTCGCTCTGGCGATAGAACCACACGCGGTCGTTGTCCGGCTCCAGCCCGCAGGCCAGCCAGCTCGCGGCGATCTCGAGCGTGGAGCGCTGCACCTTCACCGGGTCCTGCACCTTGATCAGCGCGTGCATGTCGGCGAGAAAGTAGAAATTCTGGGTGCCGGGCATGCGGCTGGCGGCCACGGTCGGGCGGATCGCGCCAACGTAGTTACCCAGATGCGGAATGCCCGAAGTGGTGATGCCGGTGAGGACGCGGGTGACGGTCATGGGGCCGATGGTCATGGGGCCGATTCGGGGAAGAGCAGGCCGGCTAGTTTACCCGCCGCCGGATCGCCGAAGCGGGCGCAAACCCCATCCGGCGGCATGGGGCGTTCATGGTGAGTGTCCACTTCGGACACCCATCACTCACGGAGCCCCGTCATGTTGCGCCCGACCGTCCTGCTGCTGTCCGCACTCATTGCCACCACCGCTTGCAGCTCGCTGTCGGCGCAGCCGCTGGTCGATGTCGACATCGTCGACCGCGACACCGGCGAATGGCTGCCCGAATACCGCCATCGTGGCCGCGACTGGGTGCCCGGCGTCCCCGGCCACCGCTACAGCGTGCGCATGACCAATACCACCGGCGAGCGCGTGCTCGTGGTGCTGTCGGTCGACGGTGTGAACGCGGTCAGCGGCCAGACCGCCGCCGCCAGCCAGACCGGCTACGTGCTGGGCCCGTGGCAGAGCACCGAAATCACCGGCTGGCGCAAGTCCTGGCAGGACGTCGCCCAGTTCTACTTCACCGATCTGCCCGACAGCTACGCGGCGCGTACCGGCCGGCCCGACAACGTCGGCGTGATCGGCGTGGCGGTGTTCCGCGAACGCGCGCAGCCGCAGCCGTATTACCAGCCGGCACCGATCGGCCGCGACGATCGCGAATACGACCGCGACAACCGTTACCGCGACCAGGCCGGTCGTGCCGAAAGCAAGGCCGCGCCAGCAGGTGCGCCGCCGGCATCCCGCCGTGCGTCCGAATCCGTCGCCTCGGATTCCGCCAGTGGCCTCGGCCAGAGCATCGGCACCGGCCACGGCGCGCGCGAATGGTCGCCGGTCAGCCGCACCGACTTCGTGCGCGCCTCGCGCACCCCGGCCCAGGTCGTTCAGATGCGTTACGACGACGTCGACAACCTGGTGGCGATGGGCGTGATGCCGCGGCCCTACCGCTACGACGATCGCCGTCGCGGCCAGCCGCAGGCGTTCCCGAACGGGTTCGCAGCGGATCCTCCGGGCAACTGGTAATCCTCGGCATCGACCGCTTCAACATCGACCGCTTCGCACGACGGGCCGGCAGAAGCCGGCCCGTCGTCGTTTGCGGCACCGATGTCGGCGAAACAATGTCAGGCAAGCCGACGGCATCGGGAATACGGGCACCGACACTGCTGATTACGTGGCAATGGTTTGCGTCGCGCCCGGCACTTCATGCGATACACGGCGCGACGACCTGCGGCCGAATGCTGTCGTCGGCGCATCGCCGCACCCTGCGCGTGGTATGGCAGGGACGCGAGGGCCGGCGGCCGGCATCTCCCGCGATACGTGCCGGTATGGTGACCTGCGTCTCGATCGACGAGGACAGAGGGCGTCCTGAACTGTGAGATGATCGTCACGCACAGACCGCGACGGAGACTCGTCAATCGCGGCGTGCAGCGGGCAGTGGGACACTGTCGCGCAGGAGGGGTGGCTGTTGCGGTGAGAGAAGCAAGGAGAGTCAGGATGAAGCTTTCGCGAGAGTATGCGCATTCGGCTTTCGAGCAACATGCGCTTCGGAACCCGGATGCCATTGCAGTGGCGTGCGGCAATGCGCGCACGACCTATGGTGCGTTGGATGCGGGCGCCAATCGGCTGGCCCATCACTTGCGAACGTTGGGCGTCGGTCCCGATGATCTGGTGGCGGTTTGCATGGCGCGTTCGCCCGGGATGATCCAGTCGGTGCTCGCTGTGCTGAAGGCCGGCGGTGCGTTCTTGCCGCTGGATCCTGCCTATCCTCCCGATCGATTGGCATTCATGCTTGCCGACGCGCGTCCCGTGGTCGTCATCACCGACGACGCCTGCCGAGCGCTGATGCAAAGCGTGCTCGCGACGACAGATACCGCACCGGTGGTGATCGATTGCGAAGCCGATGCCGCATCGTGGGCGCAGCAGCCGGCGAAGGCGCCGACGCCGGAAGCGGCGGGGCTGACCCCGGAGCATCTGGCCTACGTGATCTACACCTCCGGTTCGACCGGCCGTCCCAAGGGCGTGATGGTGCCGCATCGTGCGCTGCCCAATCTGCAGCGCGTTCAGCACGAGCTGTATGGGCTCGGCCCGACCAGTCGCGTGCTGCAGTTCTCCTCTTTCAGTTTCGATGCCTGCGTGTCCGAATGGGCGATGGCGCTCGGGCACGGCGCATCCCTGCATTTCGGTGCGGCAGGCGAGGTCCTGGCGGGAGAAACGCTGGCCGCGCTGCTTGCTCGCGAAGCGATCACGCATGTGACGCTGCCGCCGATCGTGCTTTCGGGATTGCCCGACGGCGCGCTTGCTTCCGTCGAGGTATTGATCTGTGCCGGCGAGGCCTTGCCGGCAGCGCAGGTCGAACGCTGGGCTGCGGGTCTGCGCATGTTCAATGCCTATGGCCCGACCGAAGCCACCATCTGGTCCACCGTCCACCCTTGCGACCCGAAAGCGCAGGCGACGCACGTGCCGATCGGCCGCGTGATCGACGGCCATCGCATTCATCTGCTGGATGAACATCGCCAGCCGGTGGCGGTGGGCGACATCGGCGAGATCCATATCGGCGGCATCGGCGTGGCGCGCGGTTATCTGCATCGTCCGGAACTCACCGCGGAACGCTTCTTCGACAGCCCGTTCGTCGTCGGCGACCGCTTGTATCGCACCGGCGACCTGGCCCGCGAACTTCCCGACGGTACTTTGGAATATCTGGGCCGCAACGACTTCCAGGTGAAGATCCGCGGCCATCGGATCGAGCTCGGCGAGATCGAAGCGGCGTTGATGGCCTGCAAAGGCATTGGCGAAGCGGTCGTGATCGCGCGCGACGATGCGCAGGGCCAGAAACAACTGGTCGCTTATTACCGGGATCGCGACAACGCCGCGCCATGTACGGCCGATGCGTTGCGCGCCATGCTCGTCGACACGTTGCCGGCATTCATGGTGCCGGCGGCCTACGTGCGCATGGCCGAATGGCCGCTCACACCCAACGGCAAGCTCGATCGCAAGGCGCTGCCGGCACCCGATGCGGAAGCCTTCGCAGCGCGCGCGTTCGTCGCGCCGCAAGGCGGGATCGAAGTCGTGTTGGCCGAGATCTGGTCGGAACTCTTGGGTCTCGACCGGATCGGTCGCGATGATGCGTTTCTCGCGCTCGGCGGCGATTCGCTGAAGACCCTCCAGCTTGCGCCGCGCATCCACGAGCGCTTCGGATGCCGCGTCGCTGTACCGGCGCTGTTCCGTGCGTCGACGCTGGGCGACATGGCCGCGCTGGTCGCGGACTGCGGAACGGATGCGCAGGGGGATGCCGTCGAGTCCGCTGGCGCATCGTTCGACGCATGGCAGCCTCGGGAAGCGATGCCGGAACGCTGCCCGCTCTCGTACCAGCAGCACGGCCTGTGGTTGCTCGAAAAGCTTTCGCATACTTCGCTCGCCTACAACGCGCAGAGCGCGATCCACGTGCGCGGCCGGCTCGATCCCGCGCTGCTGCAGCGTGCGGTCGATGCGGTGATCGCGCGCCACGAGATCTTCCGCACCAGTTTCCATGCCGACGGCAACGGCGAACCCTACCAGGTGGTGCATCCGCGCGCCGAGGGCGTGGTGCGGCATGAGGTGCTGCCGCCGGACACCACCGATGCCGCGTTGTCGGCCATCATCGACGCGTGCGTCGCGCACCGTTTCGACCTGACGCGCCTGCCGCTGGTGCATCTGATCCTGCTCGAACGCAACGCAGCGGAATCGGTGCTGATCCATGTCGAACAGCATTACGTGCACGATGGTTGGAGCGCGAATCTGTTCCTGCGCGAACTCCTCGCGGCCTACACCGCTTTTGCGGAAGACAGGGTGCCTGCGCTGTCGCCGGTGCGGGCGCAATATCGCGACTATGTCCGCTGGCAGCGCAGCGACGATGCCGGGCGCCGTTTCGTGGCGCATCTCGACTACTGGACGCGACAGCTGTCCGGCGCGCCGATGAGCCTGCCGATGCATACGGACTACCCGCGCCCGGCATCGCCGACGTATCGCGGCGAGCAACTGCGCTTCGAAGCCGCGCCGGAATTGTCTTCGCGCTTGCGCCGGTTCTGCGAAGGGGAAGGCGTCACGCTCTACGCTGCGCTGCAGTCGGTGTTCCAGATCGTGCTGAAAACCTGGACCGGCAGCGACGATTTCCTGGTCGGTTCAGCGGTCGCCAATCGTCGCGCGCACAAATCGGAAGGCATGCTCGGCATGTTCGTGAATACGATCCCGGTGCGCTCGTGCGTGTCGGGCGATCCGAGTTTCCGCGCGCTGCTGGCGCGGACGATGGACACGCTGTCCGACGGCTACGAGCACGAGGAAGTGCCGTTCGAGCGCGTGGTGCGCGCGCTGCAGCCGGAGCGCGAGGTTGGCCGCAATCCGCTGTTCCAGGTCGCGTTCAGCGCCCACAACTCCGATGTGCCGTCGCTGCGCGGGCCGGGCTTCGCGCTTGCCCTGTTCGAGGCCTACAGCAATCGCACCTCGAAATTCGATTTCGACGTGGTGATGATTCCGCGTGGCTTCGCGCATGCCGACAGTTTCACGTTGCTGTGGACATACGCGCTGGATCTGTATCGGCGCGAGACCATCGAACGCCTGCGCGACACCTATCTGTTGTTGCTGGATCAGTGCCTGTCCGCGCCCGATGCGCCGCTGAGCGCGCTGCATCTGCTGTCGGAACAGGAGCGGGCAGCGGCTGCGGACGGCGATTGCGTGGCGGCCGATTACGATCTGGACCGTCCGGTCCACGCATGGTTCGAGCGACAAGCGGCGCGCGCGCCGCATGCGCTGGCGGCGACCTGCGAAAGCGATGCGATCGACTACGGCGATCTCAACGCGAACGCCAACCGCGCCGCGCATGCCCTGCGCGAACGCGGGGTCGGTCCGGGGACACTGGTCGGCATCTGCATGCAGCGTTCGATCGCATGGATCACCTCGGTGCTCGCGGTGCTCAAAGCGGGCGGCGCGTACGTTCCGCTCGACCCGACCTATCCGGGCGAACGTCTGCGCGACATGCTGCAGGACGCGCTTCCGGCGATCACGCTGGTCGACACGGTCGGCCGGGAGGCGGTGCGGCGCGCGATGACGGGCGCGGACAGCGTGCCGACCGTGATCGATGTGCCTGCCGAAGCCGCGCAGTGGACCGGGCAGCCTGCCGACGATATCGCGGCGACCGCCATCGGCCTGACCTCGGCGCATCCGGCCTATGTCATCTATACCTCCGGTTCCACCGGCAAGCCAAAGGGCGTGCTGGTGCCGCATCGCGGCGCCGCCAATCTGCTGCAGGCGCAGGCGGATCTGTTCGATATCGACGCCGACAGCCGGGTGCTGCAGTTCGCGTCCTTCAGTTTCGACGCCTGCGTCTTCGAGTGGCTGATGGCCTTGTCTCATGGCGCTTCGTTGCGCATGCCGCCGCCGGGTGCGGTGCTGGTCGGCGATGCGCTGGAGCGCTTCGTCGCGCAGGTCGGGATCACGCATGCGCTGTTGCCGCCGGTCGTGCTGTCGGCACTGCCGGAGACGGCGACGCTGAGCAGCATGCGCGTATTGATCTGTGGTGGCGAAGCGATGCCGCCGGCCCTGGTCAAGCGCTGGGCGACGGGGCGCCGATTGTTCAACGCCTACGGACCGACCGAGGATTCGGTGGTGTCCACCCTGCATCGCTGCGATGCCGACGACGGTAATGGCGCGACGGTGCCGATCGGCCGCGGTCTGCCGAACCATCGCGTCCATATTCTCGACGAATACCGTCGCCCCGTGCCGAAGGGTGTGCCGGGCGAGCTGTATGTGGGCGGCGTGGGGGTGGCGAACGGCTATCTCAATCGCACCGGGCTCACCGCCGAACGCTTCGTCGAAAATCCCTTCATCGCTGGCGAGCGTTTGTATCGTACCGGCGATGTCGTCCGTCGTCGGGACGACGGCGCGCTCGACTATCTTGGGCGTAACGATTTCCAGGTGAAGATCCGCGGTTACCGGATCGAACTGGGCGAAGTCGAGGCGGCGATGGCGGCCTGCGACGGTGTGCGCGATGCGATCGTGATCGCGCGCGAAGATACGCCCGGTCATCGACAGCTCGTCGCCTACTACCGGCCGGTCGATCCGCGACATGCGCCTGCGGCCGAGCGGCTGCGCGGCGCATTGTCGGGTGTGCTGGCGGAATACATGCTGCCTTCGGCTTACATCCCGCTGGACGCCTGGCCGACGACGCCGAACGGCAAGGTCGAACGCAGGGCACTGCCGGCGCCGCAGGGCGATGTCTACGCCGTGCGCGAATACGTCGCTCCGAGCACGCCGCTGGAGACCGCGCTCGCGCAGCTGTGGTCGGAGCTTCTGGGCGTCGAAAAAATCGGTGTGCGCGATAATTTCTTCGAGCTCGGCGGTTATTCGATCCTCGGGCTGCGGCTGGTGTCGGCGACACGCGAAGCGTTCGGCGTGGACATGTCGCTGCGCGAACTGTTCGATGGACCGACGATCGAAAAGATGCTCGAAGTGATCTACGCGAAAGTCGAAGAGGGTGCGATGGACAGCGCGTAGGCGTCCGGCGCGCGCCTTGGAAAAGTGCTTCATCACATCAATCGGAATAAACCCGGAAGTTGAGACCCGGACGGCGGCGCATTCGGCCGAGAATCGGGAAAACCAGCGCTCACGGCTTCGCATTGGACGGAAACCGTCGTTTTTTGTGGGGTAGCGTTCCTGCTTGTGTCGATGATCGCGCCGAACCATGCATGCCGCGCCGTGGGTCATGGTGGAAGATCGGGTCTGAAGAAAACAACGCCTCGTCGCCGAATGAAGAGTTTCAACATGGACAATACGCAACAGCGCACTGAAGCTTCCGACGCGCACGATGTCGGCCTTATTCAGCATTTTTTCGAGGCCCGGGCAGCGCGCGCCCCGGAGGCATGCGCGATCGTCGGCGACGACGGTGTCGTCGGTTATCGCCAGTGCAATGCTGCCGCCAATCGTCTGGCGCGCCATCTGCAGGCGCATGGTGTTGCGCCGGAGCGCAATGTCGGCATCTGCATGGAACGCAGTGCCGGCATGGTCGAAGCTGTACTTGCGTCGCTCAAGGCAGGCGGCGCGTACGTACCGATGGATCCCGCCTATCCCGAAGAGCGGCTCCGCTACATGGTGTCCGATGCGATGCCCGTCGCGGTGCTGGTCGATGCGCATGGGGGGCGCGTCCTGCGCCGCGCTTTGGCGGGTGTCGACAATGCGCCGCTCTTGATCGATATCGCCGGGGATTCGGCGCTGTGGGCGGAATTGTCGTCCGAGAATATCGAGTCCGGCGATGATCTGGGTAGCGCTCATCGGCGCGCGTATGTGATCTACACCTCTGGTTCGACAGGGCAGCCCAAAGGCGTCGAAGTCGAGCATTCGGCGGTCGTCCACCTCTGGCGTGGACTCGACCGGATCCTCTATCCGCAGGGCACGGCGCCGTTGCGCGCGGCGATGAACGCATCGCTGTCGTTCGATGTCTCGGTGCAGGGCTGGAGCCGTCTGCTCGGCGGCGACTGCGTCGTGATGATTCCGCAAGCGGCGAAGCAGGATCCGGGCGAACTGCTCGATCTGCTGGAGCGCCATCGCGTCGACCTGTTCGACTGCACGCCTTCGCAATTGGTGGGCATGATCGATGCCGGCCTGCTGCGACGCCCGGCGCTGTCGGCGATGACGGTGGTGGTGGCCGGCGAAGCGATTCCCGCAGCGATGTGGCGCACGCTGGAATCCTGCGCAAGCATGCGCTTCTTCAACGCGTATGGCCCCACCGAGGCGACCGTGTACACGACCGCGATGCTGATCAACGGCGCGGGCGATCCGCCGAGGATCGGTGCGCCGCTTCCGGATGTCCGCATCGAAATCCTCGACACCGAGGGACGGCGTCTGCCCGCAGGCGACTGTGGAGAAATCCACATCGGCGGCGCGGGCTTGGCGCGCGGCTATCTGAAACGGCCCGAACTGACCGCAGAACGCTTCATCGATGCGACGGACACGCTGTCGGAGCGACTCTACCGGACCGGCGATCTCGGGCGGTGGCTGGCGGACGGCACCATCGAGTATCTCGGCCGCAACGATTTCCAGGTCAAGGTGCGCGGGTTTCGCATCGAGCTTGGTGAAATCGAAGCGACGCTCGGCGGCATCGAAGGCGTACGCGATGCGATCGTGCTCGCGCGCGGGGACGCGCACGGCCAGAAGCAGCTCGTTGCCTACTATCGTGCGGAAGGCGCATCGCCCGACGCGGCGGCATTGCGCGCGGCGCTGGCCGGGATGCTGCCCGATTTCATGGTGCCGGCGGCCTATGTCGCGGTCGAAGCCTGGCCGCGGACGGTCAACGGCAAGCTCGATCGCGATGCGTTGCCGCCGCCCGGCCCGGAGGCGTATCCGGCGCAGGCGTATATCGCGCCGCGCGCCGGCACCGAGCAGGCGCTGGCCGACATGTGGTCGGAGTTGCTTGAGGGGCGCCGCATCGGTCGCGAAGACCAGTTCCTGCTGCTCGGCGGCGATTCGCTGCGTCTGATCCAGCTCGCATCGCGCATCCGCCAGCGGTTCGGCGCCGCGCCGCCGATCCATGCGCTGTTCAAGCCGCAGACGCTGGCGCGGATGGCGGAGGCGGTCGATGCGCTGTCCGGCGCGACGCGCGACGATGCCGCGAATGACGAGGCGATGCGGGGATCGTTCGACGACTGGTCGCGCGACGACGGTTATCCCGGGCATGCGCCGCTGTCGTATCAGCAATACGGTCTGTGGCTGTTGGAGCAGCTGTCGTCCACCTCGATCGCGTACAACGCCCAGAACGTCATCCGCATCCGTGGCCGGTTCGTGCCCGAAACCTTCGCGCGGGCCCTAGATATGCTGGCGCAACGCCATGAGATCCTGCGAACGACATTCCATGTCGGTCCTGGCGGAGAGCCCTATCAGCGCGTCCATCCGCAAGTGGCCGGCATGTTCGAGTACTTCGAACTGGAGCGCGATACCGATTTGGCTTTCGATGAGCAGCGATTGACCGGAATCGTCGAATCGCATGTGCACCATCGCTTCGATCTGTCCACGCTGCCGCTGGCGCGATTCTCGGTGGTGCGACTGGCGCCCGGGGATCATCTCCTGATCCAGGTCGAACAGCACTACGTGCACGACGGCTGGAGCATGAATCTCATTTTGCGCGAACTGCTGGCCATCTACGATGCGTTCGAGCGCGGCGACGTGCCCGCACTCGTCGCGCCGGCTGCGCAATTCAGGGAATACGCGCTGTGGCAGCGCAGCGATATCGCCAGCGAACGTTTTCTGCGGCAGGCGCGCTACTGGAAGCGCAAGCTGGCAGGTGCCGCGCTGCAACTGCCGATGCCCACCGATCATCCGCGCCCGGCGGTGCCGACCTATCGCGGCGGCCAGCTCAGGGTCGAATTGTCGCCACGGATCGTGGATCGCCTGCGCGCGTTCTGTCAGCACGAGGGGGCAACGCTTTACGCGGTCATGCAGGCGGTGTTCCAGATGACGCTCTCGCGTTACGCCGGCAGCGACGACTTCCTGATCGGTTCGGCGGTGGCCAATCGCGTCGCGCGCAAGACCGAAAGCATGGTCGGCATGTTCGTGAACATGGTGCCGGTGCGCTGCGATCTTTCGGGCGATCCGACCTGGCGCGACTTCCTGTCGCGGGTGATGGTGGACCTGTCCGAGGCTTACGACCATCAGGAGGCGCCGTTCGAGTGGGTGGTGCGCGAATTGCAGCCGGAGCGCGATGCCGGCAGGAATCCGCTGTTCCAGGTGGCGTTCAGTTCGCACAATTCGAACGGACCGCAGCTGGCATGGCCCGAGTTCGAACTGGACATCCACGAGGTCTACAGCAACCGCACCTCGAAGTTCGATTTCGACGTGGTCATGATTC
The DNA here is from genome assembly GCA_049296025.1 of Lysobacteraceae bacterium. Classification (GTDB taxonomy): domain Bacteria; phylum Pseudomonadota; class Gammaproteobacteria; order Xanthomonadales; family Xanthomonadaceae; genus Lysobacter_I. Next base: position 14,294 of record JBAQRU010000231.1, read on the forward strand.
CCCGTGGCCGCAGGGACCCCAACGGGATCACGATGCTGTGGTCGTATGCGCTCGATCTGTATCGCAACGAGACCATCGAACGCCTGCGCGACACGTATCTGCGCCTGCTGGAACAATGCATCGACGCACCGGATGCGCGCTTGAGCGCGTTCGATCCGCTGTCGGACGAGGAGCGCGCGGCGGCTCTCGACGGCGATCTCGCCGCTGCCGATTACGACCTCGATCGACCCGCGCACGCATGGTTCGAGCAACACGCGGCGCACTCGCCGCACCTGCTCGCCGCGACCTGCGAAGGCGATGCGGTCGATTACGGCGAGCTCAATGCCCGCGCCAACCGGCTCGCCCATTCGCTGCGATCGCGCGGCATCGGTCCCGGGCGTCTGGCCGGCATCTGCATGCAACGCTCGGTCGCGTGGATCGTCTCGGTGCTGGCGGTGCTGAAGGCCGGCGGCGCCTATGTGCCGCTGGATCCCGCATATCCCGGGCAACGCCTGGGCGACATGCTGCTGGATGCCGAGCCGGCCATCGTGCTGGTGGATGCCGTCGGTGGCGATGCGCTGGCGCGCGCGCTGGCGACACGCGGCGAAGCGACGCCGACCATGCTCGATATCGATGCGGACGCCGCGCAATGGGCGGGAGAATCCGCGAACGACATCCAGGCGGGTGGGATCGGTCTGTTGTCGACGCATCCGGCGTACGTGATCTACACCTCGGGCTCGACCGGCACGCCGAAAGGCGTGCTGGTGCCGCATCGTGGCGCCGCCAACCTGCTGCAGGCGCAAGCGACGCTCTTCGACATCGGCCCTGCGGATCGTGTGCTGCAGTTTGCGTCCTTCAGCTTCGACGCGTCCGTATTCGAGTGGCTGCTGGCGTTGTCCCACGGCGCTTCGCTGCACATGCCGGCACCGGGGACGGTGCTGGTCGGCGATGCGCTCGAAGCGTTCGTCGCGACTGCCCGCACGACCCATGCCCTGTTGCCGCCAGTGGTGTTGTCGGCGCTGCCCGAGACCGCGACGCTGCCCGGCCTGCGCGTGCTGATTTCCGGCGGCGAAGCGATGCCGCCCGCACTGGTGAAGCGATGGGCGCCCGGACGCATGCTGTTCAACGCCTATGGCCCGACCGAGGATTCGGTGGTCTCCACTATCCATCGCTGCGATCCGCAGGTGGATGCCGGAGCGACCGTTCCGATCGGTCGCGGCCTGCCCAACCACCGCACGTATGTCCTCGATGCGCATCGTCGCCCGGTGCCATCGGGTGTTCCGGGCGAGCTGTACGTCGGTGGCGCGGGCCTCGCGAACGGTTATCTCAATCGCCCTGAATTGACCGCCGAACGTTTCGTCGACAACCCGTTCATCGCCGGAGAGCGTCTGTACCGGACCGGCGATATCGTGCGTCGACGCGCCGATGCTGCGCTGGAATATCTCGGTCGCAACGATTTCCAGGTGAAGATCCGCGGCTACCGGATCGAGCTTGGCGAGATCGAGGCGAAGCTCGCCGCGTGCGAGGGCGTGCGCGAGGCGGTGGTGGTTGCGCGGGAGGACATGCCCGGACAAAGCATGCCCCGACAGACGCGGCTCGTCGCTTATTTCCAGGCGCGCGATCCGCAGCAGGAGATCGCCGTCGAGGCGCTGCGTGCCGCGCTCGCCGCCGGGCTCGCGGACTACATGCTGCCCTCCGCCTACGTGCGGCTGGACGACTGGCCGATGACGCCGAACGGCAAGATCGACCGCAAGGCGCTGCCGGCGCCGCGCGACGATGCGTTCGTTTTGCGCGAATATGTCGCTCCGCGCACGCCGATCGAGGCGGCGTTCGCGGAGCTCTGGTCGGAGTTGCTTGGGGTGGGGAAAGTCGGAATCCGCGATAATTTCTTCGAGCTCGGCGGGCATTCCCTGCTGGCGACGCGATTGATGGCCGCGACCCGCGATGCCTTGGGTGTCGACCTGTCGTTGCGCGATCTGTTCGATGGCCCGACCATCGAGCAGATGCTCGCGTTGATATTCTCGCGGGTTGAGGAAGACGTGGCCGATCCGGCCTGATCCCTGTCGTAGGGCGCCGCCGGAATCGCCCGATGTCCCGCGTTTCCGCTCGTGCACCGCAGAAATACAGCGAAAGGTAAGCCGATGATGTTGTCCAGAGAAGCCTTGAGTCAGATGACGCCGGAGCAATTGCGCGGGCTCAGCCGGAAGAAACAAGCGATGTCCGCGCTGCCCCGCGACGGCAGCACACTGCCGGTGTCCTTCGCGCAGCAGCGGCTGTGGTTCCTGTCGCAAATGGACGCATCAAGCGACGCTTACCACATCGCATTGGGCGTGGAGCTGACCGGTGCGTTGAACCGCGCGGC
>JBAQRU010000232.1:0-4560 GCA_049296025.1 Lysobacteraceae bacterium
CACATCAGGCCCGCAGCGCCGCCGCCGATCACGATCACATCGGCCGTCGCGGCTGCGGTCGTGGTTGGCGTCATGGCGGCGTCCGGAGAGCGATCGGACCTGCATTGTAGGCGGTGCGCAGCCGCCAGCCTTGCGCCGGACCCCCGACCTCAACGAGCATTGCGGCTTGGCCTGCCCCGAATCTCCGAATGTTGCGTCTGACCGAACTCAAGCTGCCGCTGGACCATCCCGAGACGGCGTTGCGCGCGGCCATCGCCCAGCGGCTGGGCGTCGCGGACGGCGACATCGCCGGGTTCACCGTCTACAGGCGCAGTTACGACGCGCGCAAACGCAGCGCGATCGCCCTGATCTACACGGTCGATGTCGAGCTGCGCGATACGCTCGAAACCAGCGCCGCTGAAACCAGCGCGCTCGAGAGCAAAGTCGTCGAGCGCGGACGCCCGCACGTCGCGCCCAGTCCGGACGTGCGCTACCGCTTCGTGACGCATGCGCCAGGCACGCTGAAATCGCGGCCGGTGGTGATCGGTTTCGGGCCCTGCGGCCTGTTCGCGGCGCTGATCCTGGCGCAGATGGGTTTCCGGCCGATCGTGCTGGAACGCGGCAAAGCGGTGCGCGAACGCACGCGCGACACCTTCGGCCTGTGGCGCCAGGCGGTGCTCGACCCCGAATCCAACGTGCAGTTCGGCGAAGGCGGCGCCGGCACGTTCTCGGACGGCAAGCTCTGGAGCCAGATCAAGGATCCGCACCATTACGGGCGCAAGGTGCTGGAGGAATTCGTGCTGGCCGGCGCGCCGGAAGAAATCATGTACGTCAGCAAGCCGCACATCGGCACGTTCCGGCTGGTCAGCATGATCGAGAAAATGCGCGCGACCATCGAATCGCTGGGCGGCGAGATCCGCTTCGGCGCACGGGTCGAGGATGTCCGCATCGAAGACGGCCGCCTGCGCGGTCTTGTTCTCAAGGACGGCGAAGAACTGCCCTGCGAACACGTGGTGCTGGCGATCGGCCACAGCGCGCGCGATACCTTCGAAATGCTGCACAGACGCGGCGTTTACATCGAAGCGAAGCCTTTCTCCATCGGTTTCCGGATCGAGCACCCGCAGTCGATGATCGACAACGCGCGTTTCGGTGCGTTCGCCGGGCATCCGCTGCTCGGCGCCGCCGACTACCGCCTCGTGCACCACGCCAGGAACGGTCGCGGCGTCTACAGCTTCTGCATGTGCCCCGGCGGCACCGTGGTTGCGGCCACCTCGGAAGTCGGTCAGGTCGTCACCAACGGCATGAGCCAGTATTCGCGCAACGAACGCAACGCGAATGCCGGCCTCGTCGTCGGCATCAGTCCCACCGATTACCCGGGCGATCCGCTCGCGGGCATCGCGTTCCAGCGGCAGTGGGAGCGTCAGGCGTTCAAGCTCGGCGGCGGCGATTACTGGGCGCCGGGACAGCTGGTCGGCGATTTCGTGCGTGGCCGGCCATCGAAAGACTTCGGCGACGTGCAGCCTTCGTACACGCCCGGCGTGCGCCTGGGCGATCTGTCCACCGCCCTGCCCGACTACGCCATCGCCGCGATCCGCGAAGCCATTCCGGCGCTGGACCGCCAGCTCAAGGGCTTCGCGATGCACGATGCTGTACTCACCGGCGTGGAGACGCGCACGTCGTCGCCGATCCGCATCACCCGCGGCGCCGATTACCAGAGCATCAACACGCGCGGGCTGTATCCCGCCGGCGAAGGCGCCAGCTATGCCGGCGGCATCTATTCGGCCGCGATCGACGGCATCGAAGTGGCGCAGGCGCTGGCCCTGGCGATGACTGGCGATTGATCGACCGGGCTTGATCGATCGAGGCCGCTGCAGCACTTGTCCGGCAACGCAGTCTCAGCGCGAAAACCGGCCCTGCAGACGATGGGGTCTGACCCACCCGGCTTCCGAATATCCGTCGACGAAGCAGACCTTCACCTCCGCCATGCCGATGCTGCAGGGATGGATCCAGACGGAAGCGTCCTGCTTGTCCCGGGTGATGAACCACAGGCCGTCGCCATGCGCCAGGCCCCAGCTGCCAACCCGATGCACCAGCAGATCGGCCTCGCCTCGCGCCGGGACGATGGCCACGCGCACGTGCGCCTCGCCCATGTGTTCGGTCTGATAAACCCTCGCCATTACGCCCTCGCCCTGGTCACTTTCTCAACGGTTGCCGGCGACCGCTTGCCCGCGCCGGCAGCGGCTCGCATACTCGGTCCACGCCACCGGAAGGACACGGACGATGCTGCTGGAGATCCTGCTGAACCTGCGCAACGGCCGCGAACGCGTCAGCGTGATCCATCGTGCCGGCCATTTCCGGCCGGAACTGGGCACCGCGCAGCCGCAAGAGGATAGCCGGCGCGCATCGATCCCGGGCCACTGGGGCTGGGTCGAGCAACCCACCCGCATCGAAGCGCCCGCCACCATCGACGAACCGCTGCCGGCCCGGACCCAGACCATCCTGTCCTACCGCGTCCCGGAGGACGTGCGCCAGGCAATCAACGGCGATGTGACCGACGCCATGCCGGCATCGCGCAAACATGGCATCGCGCTGGATCTGAAACTGTAGGGCAAAAGCGCTTCGACGGAAACGATCCGGCCCAGAGTCCCGGGCAGACGGCACACCACCCGCAGCTACGCGATGGATCGCCTGTCGGTCTCGATCAGAGATCGGTTTTCTTCAGGCTGCCTTTGACAAGCGCCAAGCGCGCCGTCACTCGCGGCGCGTCCATCGTTCGAATTTGTAGCCGCGCCAAGCATCGTATTTCTCCTGCGTGGTGGGCTTGCCCGACAGTCCGGCTTCCCAAGGCCGGTTCGGCTTCAGCGCCGCGTGCGTGTCGTAGATGCTTTTCAGCGGCGCGTCGTAGGGCTTGAACACATCGACGATGGTTTTGAACGCCCGGAGGCGTTCGGCCCCGCCCTCTCCAGCGCCGGAATATCCCTTCGTATGATCCGAAAAATCGCTCTTCGCCAGATTGCCGTGCTTCACCCTGTAGAGATTGATGCTGGCATCCGTCAGCGCCACGGTACCGCCGCGCAGATATTCGGAGATTCCAATTTCAGTCCCCAGTTCCACGGCAGCCTTGCGCTGGTCTTTTTTTGCCGATGCCAGGCCATGCTCCAGGTGAGTGCCCTTGAGCACGCGGAGCGCGTCCCTCGCCCCCTGCTCGTCCGACAATCGATCGACGATCTTCGGGAATGATTTCGCGCCCGACCCCAACTCGGCCGTCGACACATTGTGCTTCTGTATCTTGTACTTGCCGCTTACGACTTTCTTGAATTCGCCGTGAGTGTGCGAGAGATCGACATAACCTGTTTTCCAGGTGTTCGCGTTCCTGTACATGTTGTGCGTCACCAGCGCGCGGCTGGCCGACGCCTGACTGCTGATATCCGACCATGTCTGTTCCCTGACCGTGATGCGCGGAACATCGAATTCAGGCACGGCCTTCGGGGTGTTCGATGCACCCAGGAAATCGGAAAGCGTTCTTTTCTTGCTGCCGGACATAATCGCTCCTAGTCGCTATTTTTCCAATGGAATATCGTGGCCGCGACCGGTCGAAGGCATCGGCTCCAGGCCACTGCAAACCGTCGCGAACATGGCCGACATCTCGTCATCCTCTTTGCTGCCATCGCACCACGGGTAGTGGAGCGCCCGGCAGTACGCGAGCATGTCGCGCCATTGACACAACGCGGTACCCGCGGTGACGGGCGCACTGCAGGGCACGTGCCGCAACAGCGCCCGCAGGGCCCGAGGATCGCCGGCCTGCGCATGCAGTAACGCCAGGCCCTGCGCTGGCGTCACCGCAGACAGTTTTTCGAACGCCTGCAGCATCTGGACATGGTCGTCCGGATGCGGCAGGCCGATCACTTCGGGAAGACACTCCTGCAACCGACCGCCAGCGATGTCGTGGAGTGCGACATGCAGGACACGACCATCGTCGTCGCGCTGGGTCTGATGGACGCTGGCCCCGTGGGCGCGATGCCAGCGCGCGAGCGCCTCGAAATTCACCCGCAGCACAGCGCCCGAATGCCGGGCGCAGCCGCGTTCCAACCCACCCTGCAGAGCGCCCATGCGGACCTGCGCGATGTCCTTGGCGCCATGATCCGATGCCCGCAACAACAGCCGCCCACCGCTGGCCCGCAACAGGGTGGACAAGGTCGCCATCGCGCCGTGCGGCAGGGTGAATACAACACCATCGAGCGACTGGCGGTACGCCGAGATCAGGCGCATCACGCCGTCGCGTTTCGCGGTGGGTCGCCAATCGAGATTGCCGTCCGCGTCGCTCCAGGCTTCACGCAATTCGCCTGAATGCGCAGCGTAAAGACGCTGCGATTGCGAGGACACGCCTTCGTGGGCCAACACCACGATGGGATTGCGAATGCCCTGCCGCGGGACGCCCAGACCCTCGCGGTCAAGAAACAGATCGCCGCCGACGAGGAGCGGCTTGAGCAGGGGATGCGCCGCGAGGCGTGCATGGTGCCGGGCGTCGAAGCTGCGCGCCAAGTAGCGGACCGGCGGTGCGCGCGGCGCGCGGCCGGACAG
>JBAQRU010000233.1:0-1954 GCA_049296025.1 Lysobacteraceae bacterium
CCATCGCGCGTGGGCAGAACCGAGAAGCGGCGGACGATCGTGGCCTGTGGACGATCCTGCAGGAAACGATCGTCCACTTGCGGCGGGTCCGCGAATATCTGGGCTTCGCTATCGGCCTGCACCATCAGCGTCGGCAACTGCGCCGCCGTGGCGCCCTCCGCCACCACTTCCACGGTGACCGGCGCGCTCTTGCCGACCTGCAGCGACTGCGGGGTTTCGACATAGCGCATGCGCAGGCCGCGCAGCGGCAACCACGGCTGCGGTGCGTTCGCAGGGATGGGCCGTACCTGCAGCGTGAGCGGGGCGCCGAAAATATTCAGATCATGTCGACCGCCGTCGAACAACCCCATCCCGCGGCCGATGAAATTGGCGCTGGGAACGGTGAGCGTGCCGCTGCGCTCTGGAATGAGCAGATAACGGCGCTCGACCACGTCGTAATCGCGGTCGCCGACAGCCACGGTCATCTGCACGTCGTCGCCGATCCTCTGCAGACTCGCGCCTGCGGGCTGGTGCTGGTCGAGGCGACCATCGACCAGCATCCCCGATTGGTAATACAGCCGCAGGGTGAATCCCACCGACTGCTGCACGTACGGCGTGGCGGTATCGACCCTGGCTTCGATGAAAATCGGCCGGCCTTCGGTCGCCGCCGCGGGCGGCGGCTCATCGACGACCCGGGGGTTGAGCGGTGGCAGCACGGTCACCCGCAACGGCGCCGTCGCATTCCTGCCGACCCACACCGAAGGAATGTCGATCGTGCCTTCGCGGGTTGGGGCAAGCACCAGCTGCATCCTGATCTTCAGCGCGATCTGGCCGTTGACCAGCGCCATATCCTGCTCGAGTCGCTGGTCGACGATCCGGAAATCGCGGGTCAGGTCGACCAGACTGGGCATGCCCGCCGTGGACTGGAGATCGACCTCCATGGTCAAGGTGACGGTCTCGTCGTAGGCGATGCGGTCGCGATCAATCCACACGCGCGGCTGCTGCGCCGATGCGGGCATCGCGAGCGCGAGCACGCACAGCGCCCAGAGCAGCGCGAGCGCGCGAAGCAACGGCGCAGGCGCACGCCGCATCAGCGATCCCTCCCGCGACGGCGGCGCTGCTGTTCGAGTTTGAACTTGGCCCGCAGCAGTCCGCCCGGATCGTCTGGAACGCGCTGCAGCGCCACTTCATTGGCGATACGACGCTCGCGGTCCTGCGCGCTTTCCTTCGCCTCCTGCCCCGGACCGCCTGCGGACGTCCCGAGCAGCGGTTGCGGCGGCTTGTTCGACGCGTCACCGGACCCCGGCTTCTCCGGCGGCTTCGCCTGCGCTTTGCGCATGCGCTCGCGCTGGGCGGCATCGGCCTCGCGCTGCGCCTGTTCCTGCGCCTTGCGGTCGGCGGGGTCCGGCTTCTGGGGCTGTGGCTTCTGCGATGCGTTCTGCGGAGGAGACTGCTGCGGACGGTCCGGCTGCGGCTGGCCCGGCTTGCCCGGTGACGGGTTCTGCTGCCCGTTCTTCGGCTGATTCTTCGACTGGTCCTGCGGCTTGCCCTGCGGATTTTCCTGGGGTTTGTCCTTTGGCTGGTCTTGCTGCTGGTCTTGCTGCTGGTCTTGTTGCTGATCCTGCGGCTTGTCCTTGGGCGGATCCTGCGGCTTCTTGTCCTGTGCAGGATCTTTCGGCTTGTCCTTCGGCTTTTGCGGCGGCTTCTGCTGGGGATCCTGCGGCGGCTTGCGCTTGCGCGCGGCCTCGACCCGCTGCCGATTCTCGACCGCATCGCGCATCGACGGTTGCAGCGTCAGCGCGCGATCGTATTCGGCGATGGCTTCGTCGTAACGCTCCTGCTTCGCCAGCGCATTGCCGCGGTTGTACGCCGCATCGGCGCCGGGCAGATCGCGCAGCGCCGTTTCGGCGGCGGCGTAGTCGCCGCTGCGGTAGGCCTCGACGCCGCGCTGCATCTGCGCGTACTGGCGCTGGTC
>JBAQRU010000234.1:0-2503 GCA_049296025.1 Lysobacteraceae bacterium
ATCCGGCGCGGGTTGAAGTCGGCGTCCAGGCCGCAGACCACCAGCACCGTGTCGATGTTCGCGGCGATCACCTGTTGCTGGTAATGCTCGCCAGCGGCGGCGCGCTTGATCGCGGTGCGTCGCGGCAGCAGGCTCACGATCCGGCCGCGCGGGCCTTTGCCGGCCTCGGTCTGGCCGTCCTCGATCAGCACCCAGTCGCCGACCGCCGCGCGGTCCTGCGGCGGGAAGCGCCGACGCATCCATTCCTGCGGGGATTCGGTCGTCAGCGCATCGCCCGGGGCCTCGGCGACGACATAACCGGTGCGGTGCTGTTCGATCACCCGCGCCGGTCGCGCCAGCGGATGCGCCACGATGGCGGCGGCCCAGGCGGCATCCTCGACCTCGGCGGCGGTCAGCCCGGGGAATGGCCAGCCGATCGCGCGCAGTGCGGAGGTGGACGCGTTCAAACGCAGGAGGCGGATAAGGTCATGGCGGGATTATGGCCCGGTTCCGGCCGTGTGCCGGCCGTGTCCCGTGCCGGGGCTGGGTCGAAGCCGGGCCGGGAGGCGGAGCGGGGCGATTTCGGCTAGGCTTTGCGGCACTTTTTTGCGTTCGACGACCGATGTCCTCTTCCAGACCCAAGCCCACCCTGAAGACCCGCGAACGCCTGTCCGAAGTCCGCTACGAGATCCGCGGCGAGCTCGCCCGGCGCGCACGCGAACTGGAATCGCAGGGTCGGCAGTTGATCAAGCTGAACATCGGCAACCCGGGCGCCTTCGGGTTCCGCGCGCCGGAGCACCTGCAGCGCGCCATCGCCGACCACATCGCCGAGACCGATCCCTACACCCACCAGCAGGGCCTGCCGGCGGCGCGCGAATCGGTCGCCGCATTCCATAAACAGCGCGGCACCCCGAACGCCTCGCCCGAGCGCGTGTTCATCGGCAACGGCGTCAGCGAGTTGATCGATCTGAGTCTGCGCGCGCTGCTGAATCCCGGCGACGAAGTGCTGCTGCCGTCGCCCGACTATCCGCTGTGGTCGGCGGCGACCATCCTCAACGACGGTCGGCCGGTGTATTACCGCTGCCGCGCCGAGAATGGCTTCCTGCCGGACCCCGACGAGATCGCGCAGCTGGTGTCGTCGCGCACCCGCGCGATCGTGCTGATCAATCCGAACAACCCGACCGGCGCGACCTATTCGCGCGAGATCCTCGAACGCATCGTCGCGATCGCCGCGAAGCACAACCTGCTGCTGATGGCGGACGAGATCTACGACCATATTCTTTACGACGAAGAAACCTTCCAGCCGCTCGCGCCACTGGCCGGCGATCTGCCGTGCCTGTCGTTCGGCGGTCTGTCGAAAGTGCATCGCGCCTGCGGTTGGCGCGTGGGCTGGGCGGTGCTCAGCGGCGATCCGCTGGCCAGCGGCGATTTCCATCACGCCATGGACCTGCTCGGCGCGCTGCGCCTGTGCGCGAACGTGCCTGGCCAGTTCGCGATCGACGCCGCGCTGCACGGCACCGACACCATCAGCGCGCTCACCGCGCCGGGTGGGCGTCTGTACGACACGCGCCGCGCATTGATCGATTGCTGCGCGTCCAGCGAGCATCTGGATCTCGTCGCGCCCGCTGGCGCGCTGTACGGTTTTCCGGCGGTGGTCGGCGATGCGGCGCACGGCTTCGACGACCATGCGTTCGCGCTGGAAATGCTGGAAAGCGAGGACGTGCTGATCGTCCCGGGCTCCAGCTTCAATGTGCCCGAACGCAATTTCTTCCGTGTCACCCTGCTGCCGGAAGCGCCGGTGCTGCGCGAAGTGTTCGCGCGCATCGAACGCGTGCTGCAGCGCCGCGCCGATGCCGCGACCGACGCGCAGCACGCAGCGGTCGCCTGAACCGTGACTGCGGTGCCGGCGATCCTTGCGGCGGTGCTCGCGGCCGGCGCATCGCACGATGCGCGAATGCAGGCGCCAGTGCGGTACCTCGCGCTCGGCGACAGTTACACCATCGGCGAAAGCGTCGAACCCGAGGGGCGTTGGCCGCTGCAACTGGTTGCCGCGCTGCGCGCCGATGGCGTCGTCATCGGCGACCCGCGCATCATCGCCCGAACCGGCTGGACCACCGACGAACTGTCGTCGGCGATCGATGCTGCCGCGCCGCTGGGCGACGACTACGGTCTGGTCACGCTGTCGATCGGCGTGAACAATCAATATCGCGGACGCACCGTCGATGAGTACGCGCACGAATTCGCGGTGCTGCTCGAACGCGCGATCGGTTTCGCCGGACGACGCGCCGGCCGCGTGGTCGTGCTCGCGATACCGGATTGGGGCGTTACGCCGTTTGCTTTGCAGGGTGGTCGCGACGTATCCGTCATCGCACGTGAGCTCGACGCCTACAACGCCGCGGCCGCGAAACTCTGCGCCAAGCGCGGCGTGGCCTTCGTCGATATCGCGCCGATGAGTCGCCAACGCGGCGCCGAACCGGCGATGCTGGCCGACGATGGCTTGCATCCCTCCGCCGCGATGTACGCC
>JBAQRU010000235.1:0-13096 GCA_049296025.1 Lysobacteraceae bacterium
CCCGCATCCACATGGACCGGATCAAGGCCGACCGCGCACGGCGCTGGGACGGGGCCAGTGTGCTGGCGCCGTTCGAGGGTACCTACGGCGACTACCTGCTGGGCAAGGTGGGCAAGGTCTTCCCGCAGTTGCTCGGCCAGATACTCTGAGTGGCGGGTCGGAGGACGCGGGCGTCTACAATGCCCCGCCCGAATCCTTGTCCGCGATGAAGAAATCCGACTTCCATTTCGATTTGCCCTCGGATCTGATCGCGCAGGCGCCGCTGCCCGAGCGTTCCGCCAGCCGCCTGCTGCTGGTGCCGCCGGGGCCGACAGCATTCGAAGACCGCACGGTGCGCGATCTGCCGGCACTGTTGGCGCCCGGCGATCTGCTGGTCTTCAACGACACCCGGGTGATCCCGGCGCGGTTGTTCGGGCAAAAGGCGACCGGCGGTCGCGTGGAGATCCTGATCGAGCGACTGCTGCCGGACAACGAAGCGCGCGCGCAGATCGGCGCCAGCAAATCGCCGAAGCCGTGCAGCCGCATCGCGCTGGATGCCGGCGGCGAGGCCGAAGTGCTGGGCCGCGACGGCGAGTTCTACCGCCTGCGTTTCGAGGTGGGCGAAGGTCTCGAAAACTGGCTGCTGCACGCAGGCCGCTTGCCGCTGCCGCCGTATATCCGCCGCGAGCCGGGACAGGACGATCTGGAGCGTTACCAGACCGTGTTCGCGAAGGAAATCGGCGCGGTCGCCGCACCCACGGCCGGCCTGCATTTCGACGCGGCGCTGCTCGATGCGCTGCGCGCGCGCGGCGTCGAGTTCGGCCACGTCACCCTGCACGTCGGCGCCGGCACGTTCCAGCCGATGCGCGCCGACGACCTGCGCGACCACCGCATGCACAGCGAATGGTTGAACGTCGGCGCCGAACTGGTCGCGCGGATACGGCATACCCGCGAACGCGGCGGCCGGGTGGTCGCGGTCGGCACGACCGTCGTGCGTGCGCTCGAAAGCGCGATGCGCGACGGCGATCTCCAGCCCTTTGCCGGCGAAACGCAGATCTTCATTTTTCCCGGTTATCGCATTCGCAGCGTCGATGCGATGCTCACCAATTTCCATCTACCCGAAAGCACGCTGTTGATGCTGGTGTCCGCATTCGCCGGCAAGGGCCGGGTGTTCGAGGCCTACGCGCATGCGGTGCGCGAGGGCTATCGATTCTTCAGCTACGGCGATGCGATGCTGCTGTTTCCGCGGGACAGCGCGCAGGGGAGTGGCGGCGCATGAGCCGGATGAATTTCGAACTGCTCGGCACCGACGGCATCGCCCGTCGCGGTCGCCTCACCTTTCCGCGCGGCACCGTCGAAACCCCGGCCTTCATGCCCGTGGGCACCTACGGTTCGGTCAAGGGCGTGCTGCCCGAGCAGGTCCGCGCGCTCGGCGCCGAGATCATTCTCGGCAACACCTTCCATCTGTATCTGCGCCCGGGGCTGGACGTGATCGCGGATCACGGCGGCCTGCATGGCTTCACCCGTTGGAGCGGCCCGATCCTCACCGACTCCGGCGGCTTCCAGGTGTTCTCGCTGGCGCACAAACGCAAGATCACCGAGGCCGGCGTGACCTTCGCCGCACCCACCGACGGCCGTAAGGTGTTCCTCGGCCCCGAGGAAAGCATGCACATCCAGAAAGTGCTGGATTCGGACATCGTGATGATCTTCGACGAATGCACCCCCTATCCGGCAACGGAAGAGGTGGCGCGCAAGTCGATGGAACTGTCGCTGCGCTGGGCCGAGCGCTCGAAAAAAGCCCATGAGGGCAACGACGCGGCGCTGTTCGGGATCGTGCAGGGCGGGGTACACCACGATCTCCGCACCCGATCGGCGGAAACGCTCAGACAGATCGGCTTCGACGGGTATGCCGTCGGCGGTCTGGCGGTGGGCGAACCCGAGCACGAGCGCAACCTGATGCTCGAACACACCTGCCCGCAGTTGCCGACCGACCGGCCGCGCTATCTGATGGGCGTCGGGCGGCCGGAGGATCTGGTGGAGTCGGTGGCGCGCGGGATCGACATGTTCGATTGCGTGATGCCCACCCGCAACGCGCGGAATGGGCACTACTTCACGGGTTTCGGCACGGTCCGCATCCGCAACAGCCGCTACGAGCGCGATCTGCGCCCGATCGAGGAGGGCTGCGGCTGCCATGCCTGCGCCAACGGTTACAGCCGGTCGTACCTGCGTCACCTCGACCGCTGCAACGAGATGCTGGCTCCGATCCTCGGCACCCTGCACAACCTCTGGTACTACCAGAAGCTCATGGCCGGGATGCGCGCAGCGATCGAGGCGGGCCGCTTCGCCGATTTCAGGGCCGGCTTCCATGCCGCCCGTGAAGCCGCGCCGACCGAAACCGGCTGAACTTTCCGACGCCGGCCCGGTCCTCAAGAAGGGTCGTGCGGGGTCGGCTCACGGTTCGAAAGCCAGCCGGCCGGCCCGCATGGCATAATCCCCAGCTATTTTGCGATACGGACCCGCGATGAACCTGTTCGATCTGCTGATTTCCCCCGCCTACGCTCAGGCTGCCGCTCCCGCCGCCCCCGGCGCCGGTGGTCTGATGTCGACGCTCCTGTTCCCGATTCTGCTGCTCGTGGTCATGTACTTCATCATGATCAGGCCGCAGATGAAGCGCACCAAAGAACACCGCGCCATGCTCGACAAGCTGTCCAAGGGCGATGAAGTGATCACCAGCAGCGGCATCGCCGGTGTCGTCCGCGAGATCGGCGACGACTTCGTCAGTCTCGAAGTGGCCAGCAACGTCATTCTGCGCGTGCAGCGCGGCGCCATCGGCCATGTGCTGCCCAAGGGCACGCTCAAGTCGCTGTGATGACTGCGGTCGCAATGATGCCTGTCGCAATGATTCTCCTCTGAATTTCCGATCCACCTCGAATGCGGCCGGTCGGATGACCGGACGCGGTGCTCGTCATGCTCGAATATCCCCGTTGGAAATATGCCGTCATCCTGGTCGTGATGCTGCTCAGCGCGCTGTATGCGCTGCCCAACATCTTTCCGCAGGATCCTTCCGTGCAGATCACCGCCAATCGCGGCGCCAAGATCGACGATGCGTTCGAGCAGCGCGTATCGCAGACCTTGACCCAGGCGGGCGTCAAGCCGAAATCGGTCGAGAAGCAGGGCAAGAATCTGCTGGTCCGCGCGACCGATCCCGATACGCAGACCAAGGCTTACGACGCCCTGCGCGAGTCGTTCGGCAACGACGGCAACTATGTGGTGGCGCTGAATCTCGCCTCCAACGTGCCTTCATGGCTGGGCGCGATCGGCGCCAAGCCGATGTCGCTGGGTCTCGATCTGCAGGGCGGCGTGCACTTCCTGATGGAAGTGGACAAGAAGGCGGCGATCGACAAGCGCTTCGAGGTCTATCTCTCCGACATCCGCAGTTCGTTGCGCGATCAGGGCATCGGCTACCAGTCGGTCGAGCGCGATGGCAATACCCTGGTGGTCACGCTCACCCAGGCGACCGATCTCAACAAGGCGCAGGGACTCATCCAGAAGAACCTCAGCGCGAATGCGCTCGATGCCGGTGCAATCGCGTCCGCCAATGCCTTCACCTACGACACCAACGCCAACATACTGCGCATCGGCGTGTCCGACGAGATGGTGCGCCAGATGACCCTCAATGCGGTCGAGCAGAATCTTGGCACGCTGCGCAATCGCGTCAACTCCCTCGGCGTGTCAGAGCCGGTGATGCAGCGCCAGGGTGCCGACCGCGTCGTCGTGCAGTTGCCCGGCGTGCAGGACACCGCCGCAGCCAAGCGTACGCTCGGCGCCACCGCGACGCTCGAATACCGCAGCGTCTACGAGGGCAATGCCATCGACGCACGCGAGACCGGCAACGTGCCGCCGGGCGCGCGACTCTACAACAGCCGCAATATCGGCGCCGATGGCAAACCGGTTCCGGTACTGCTCAACAAGCGCATCATCGTCGCTGGCGAAGACATGGTCGACGCGCGCAGCTCTCTCGACAACAACGGTCTGCCGGCGGTGCTGGTCACGCTCAACAGCGCCGGCGGTCAGCGCATGCTGCAGTTCACCACCGAAAACGTGAACAAGCCGATGGCGGTGGTGTACATCGAGCGCGTGCCGCAGGTACGCATCATCGACGGCAAGGAAGTGAAAAGCGTCCAGGTGAAGGAAGAAGTCATCTCCATCGCCAACGTCAACGAACCGTTCGGCAAGACTTTCCAGACCACCGGCCTGGAGCGCACGGAAGCCGAAGATCTGTCCAAATTGCTGAAAGCCGGTGCGCTGGCCGCGCCGATGGACTTCGTCGAAGAACGCACCGTCGGCCCGAGTCTCGGCAAGCAGAACGTCGAACGCGGCCTGAAAGCGGTCGCTTTCTCCTTCATCTTCGCGCTGGTGTTCTTCCTCTTCTACTACCGCATGTTCGGTGTGGTCACTTGCGTCGCGCTGCTGCTCAACCTGCTGATGGTGTTCGCGTTGATGTCGGTGTTCGGGGCGACGATGAGTCTGCCCGGTCTGGCCGGCATCGCGTTGACGGTCGGTATGTCGGTGGACGCCAACGTGCTCATCAATGAACGCATACGCGAAGAACTACGCGCCGGGTTGCCGCCCCAGAAGGCGATCTCCGAAGGCTACGACCGCGCCTCGGGGACCATTCTCGACGCCAACATCACTGCGTTCCTCGCCGGTCTGGCGATGTTCGCGTTCGGCACCGGACCGCTGAAGGGGTTCGGCGTCACCACCATGCTCGGTATCGCGACGTCGGCGTATACCGCCGTGTCCGTGTCGCGCGGCATCGCCACGCTGATTTACGGCCGCCGTCGCAAGCTGCAATCCGTCGCGATCTAAGGGAGCGCAATCATGAAGCCTTTCAACGTGTTCCCTTACGACAGCAACATCGATTTCATGCGCCTGCGCATGATCTCGCTGGTGGTGGCTGCCCTCATCATGTTCGTCGGCGTCGGCGCGATGTTCACCAAGGGGTTCAACTTCGCCCTCGATTTCACCGGTGGTGTCGGCATCGAGCTGGCCTACGACAAACCGGTGGACGTGGATGGTGTGCGCAAGCGTCTCGAAGCCGCCGGATACGAGAGCGCGCAGGTACAGACTTTCGGTACCGGCAAAGAACTGCTGGTCCGTCTGCGCGACGATTCCAAGACGAACGCCGGCGAGGATCCGACCGCCAGCATCGCCGAAAGCGTGCGCGTGGCCGCCTCCGAGCCGGGTAATCCGGCGAAGAAGCTGCGCAGCGCCGAAATCAGTCCGCAGGTCGGTCGCGAACTGGCCGAGAACGGGCTGTACGCCGTGCTGTTCGTGGTCATCGGTTTCCTCGCCTATATCTCGTTCCGCTTCGAGTGGAAATTCGCGGTCGCGGCGATCGTGACGACGCTGCATGACGTGTTGGTGGTGGCGGGCTGGTTCGCGCTGAGCGGGCACGAGTTCGATCTGACGGTGCTTGCTGGCGTGTTGTCGGTAATGGGATATTCGATCAACGACACCATCGTGGTCTTCGACCGCGTGCGCGAGAATTTCCGCGGCATGCGCGTTTCGCCCGGGGAGGTGTTGAACAAGTCGATCAACCAGACGCTGTCGCGTACGGTGATCACTTCGTTCGTGGCGTTCCTGACCGTGCTTGCGCTGTACCTCTACGGCGGCGGTTCGCTGCGCGGCATGGCCGAATCGCAGATGCTGGGCATCATCATCGGTACCTTGTCGTCGATCTTCGTCGCATGCCCGCTGTTGCTGTGGCTCGGCGTGAACAAGCAGGACCTGATGCCGAAAGCCCGCGACGAGGCGGCGCTCGCGCGTCGCCCCTGATTGCTGGATTCGCTCCACGAAAAAGGCCGCGCAACCGCGCGGCCTTTTTCGTGTCGGATAAGATTGCATTGGCGGGCCAGGGCCCGCACCATGTGCTCGAATCAATCGAAGGTCTTGGCGTAACCGGTGTTGACCAGGGTTTTCTGCAGCGGTTCGATGATGCGGACGTTGGCGGCGACGACCTGACGCGAGCCGGTGTCGATGTGCATCGGGCCCAGCGCCGCGCCGCGGAAATCGCAGACCCGGCCGCCGGCTTCGCGGACGAGCAGAACGCCAGCGGCGATGTCCCATGCTTTCACGCCTGCCTCGAAATAACCGTCGTAGCGGCTGGCTGCCACGTAGGCCAGATCCAGCGCCGCCGAGCCGCAGCGGCGGATGTCCTCGGCGTGCAAGAGCAGCGATTTGATGCAATCGAGCTGCGCTTCGGCGCGTTTGCGCTCGCGCGGCGCGAAGCCGGTGGCGAGCATCGCGCCTTCGAGCTCCTTGCGCTCGGAGATGCGGATACGGTGTCCGTTGAGCTGGGCGCCGCCGCCGCGGCTGGCGGTGAACAGTTCGTTGCGCAGCGGATCGAAGATCACCGCATGCACGGGTTCGGCGGCCTCGCACAAAGCGATGGACACGCACCAGTGCGGGATGCCGTGGAGATAATTGCTGGTGCCGTCGAGTGGATCGATGACCCAGGTGAAGCGGCTCGCGCCGCGATTGCCCTTCTGCTGTCCGCCTTCCTCGCCCAGAACGGTGTAATCCGGATGCGCGCGGCGCAGTTCCTTGATGATCGCAACCTCCGCCAGACTGTCGATTTCGCTGGCGTAGTCCATGCGGTCCTTTTCGACCACTTCGATCGCTTCGAGCCGGGCCAGATGCCGCAGCAGGATGTTGGCGCCGGCGCGAGCCGCTTTGACCATGACGTTGACAGCAGGCTGATGCATCGCGAACGACTCCGGGCGCGGCCCTTGCGGGCGCGTGAAAAAGCGGTGACAGGGGCAGGGGAAAAGAGCGATGCGGTTCTGGACCGCGCGACAGTTTAACATTGCCGCCATGTCCTCCGCCTCCGTGTCCTCGCCCGCCGAACGTCTCCGGATCGTGCTGGTGGGCACCCAGCATCCCGGCAATATCGGCTCCGCAGCGCGTGCGATGAAGACCATGGGCTTCTCGCGTCTGGTGCTGGTCGCGCCGATGCAGTTTCCGCATCCCGAGGCCTACGCGCTGGCAGCCGGCGCGAACGATGTGCTGGAGGCTGCAGTCCGGGTCGATACCCTGGCCGAAGCCGTCGCCGACTGTCGATTGGTGCTGGGCTGCACCGCCCGCAGCCGCCGGGTCGCGCTCGAAGCCTTGCACCCGCGTCAGGCTGCCGAGCGCGGGCGGGTCGCGGTCGAAGCCGGCGACGAGGTGGCGCTCGTCTTCGGTCGCGAGCGGACCGGACTGGACAACGACGAACTCCAGCTCTGCCACGCGGCCGTGCATATTCCCGCGAACCCCGACTACAGTTCCTTGAATCTTGCGGCAGCAGTCCAAGTTCTGGCATACGAATTGCGTGTAGGCTGGTTGATGGATGAATCGCAGCTCCTGATCGCGCCTGTTGGCGCGGCCCGGGCGCACGAGGTTCGGAGCGAACCGCCCGCGACCCATGCCCAGCTCGAGGGCTTCTTTTCGCAATTGGCAGACACTCTGGATGCAATCGATTTTCACAAAGGCCGGACACCGTCGACCGCGATGCGCAAGTTCAGGCGACTGTTCCTGCGCGCGGACCTCGATGCACGCGATGTCCGGCTTTTGCGGGGTTTGCTTGCCGATGCCAAGCGCATGGCCGACATCGCCGAAGGCCGTCTGCCGCCTCCGCGCACGCCCTGACATTATTGCGGCGATGCATCTGCGGGCGACCCGTCCGCGCCTTTCCGCCGCCGTCACCGGGGCCAGCGCCAGGCTGTCGGAACGTTGACCTTGGCCCGCCTGCTCGCGTTGTTTGCGGCCCTGCTGACCTTCGTTGGTGTGGTGCCGGATGCGGCAGCGGCTGACGATTCGCGTCACATTCTGGTCCTGGGGCGCATCAGCGACGACCCCAAGACCCACTATGAACAGCTGAAGCCGCTGCTCGATTACGTGGTGCCGCGGATGGCCGATGTCGGGATTCGCGAGGGGCGGGTCCTGATGGCGCGCGATGCGCAACAGATGGCCAGCTATCTTCGTCGTGGCCAGGTCGACTGGGTCACCGAGACTGCAGGCACCGCAATGCTGCTGGAAGAGAAGGGCAACGCACGCCCCCTGCTGCTGACCGAGCGGGATGGCGTCAGCCGTTATCGCACGGTCTTTTTCGTCCGCCGCGACAGCGGTTTGAAAGCGCTGGAAGACCTGCGCGGTCGCAGCGTCGCTTTCCAGAACAACGCATCGACCAGCGCTTACTTTCTGCCGGCCATCGAACTGCTCCATCGGAAGCTGTCGTTGAGCCTGCTGCTGTCGCCGATGGACAAGCCTAGCGACAAGACGGTCGGGTACGTGTTCGCGCGTTCGGAATTGAACATCGGCGCCTGGGTGCACAAGCGCCTGGTCGATGCCGGCACGATGAACGATATCGACTGGAACAATCCGGCGCGCATGCCGTCGTCCTTTCGCAAGGATCTCGAGGTCATCCACATCACCGAGCCGGTCCCGCGTGCGCTGGAAATGGTCCGCAGCGACCTCGATCCGAAGGTGCAGGCGCGACTGCGCGAGGTGCTGATCGAGGCCGCCGGCGATCCGCGCGCGCGCGAGGCGCTGCAGTATTTTTTCCAGACCACGCGCTTCATGCCGATCGACGACGAGACCCGGCGCGTGCTCGATCGCATCCGCATCGGTGTCGCCCAAGTGCGGGCGGATGTCGAATGAGACCGGTCGGATGAGAGTGTTCCAGGGTCTCCACGCCAAGTTCATGTCGGTGATCGGCCTGACTCTGCTGGTCATGCTCGCGGTGGTCGCGTTGATCTGGCAGCGCCAGACCACGACCCAGGAAGAAGTGCTGCGTTTGAGCCGGGATGCGACCCGGACTCTTGTGTTCGATCGCCTGCGCCAGCGCGGCGAGGCGCAGGTCGGGCAGGCGGCGGATCTGCTGGTCAACCCGACCTATTATTTCGACCTTGATGCCATCGGCGCCGCCACCCGCAGCATCCTGCATCAGTCGGATGTCAGCTATGTGCTGGTTTACGACGCGAAAGGCAGCATCATCCACGACGGCTCCGGCGACATTCCGACCTTCGGCCAGCAGATGCGCGATCCGCTTGCGCAGCAGATTGTTTCTGCAGACGCGCTGCTGGTGCTGAGCACCGACGAAGTGATGGATGTCTCCACGCCGATCCGGATCGGCGATCAGCGTCTTGGCGGGGTGCGCGTCGGCTATTCGCTGGTCAAGATTCGTGCCGAAGAGGCGCATGTGAATCGGGAGATCGGCGATCGCCTGCGCGAGATCGGCAATCGTCATCTGGCGTGGATCGGCCTGCTGCTGCTGATGCTGGTGTCGCTGGCGGTGCTGGTCGGGATCGTGCTGCAGCGGGCGTTGGTACGGCCGATCCGTCAACTTTCCGACGCCGCCCGCGCGATCGAAGCGGGCGATTTCTCCACTGCACTGCCAGTCAACGCCCGCAAGGACGAGGTCGGCACGCTGGTGCGCGCATTCGCGCGGATGGCCGACAGCATCGCGCGTCACGACCGCGACATGCGTCGCATGGCGTACACCGATTCTCTGACCGGTCTCGCCAACCGCCTGGCGTTCCGCGAAACCCTCGATCATCGTTTGATGCAACTGCGTGGCGTCGGCCGGCAGCTTGCGCTGCTGTTCGCGGATATCGACGACTTCAAGCGGGTCAACGATACCCTTGGCCACGATGTCGGCGACGAAGTCCTGATCCAGTTCGCCAACCGTATCCGCGAAGCGGTGGAGCGCGCCGGTGGCCATGCCAGCGAACTTGCGCGATTCGGCGGCGACGAGTTCGTCATTCTGCTGCACGGTGAAGGCGAACAAGCCGACGTCCGCAGCAGCGCGGCGCATCTCGCCGGGACGCTGGTGGCGGAACTGAGCCGGCCGATCGTGGTGCAGGATCGACAGGTGTTCCTCGGTACGTCGATCGGCGTGACGCTGTTCCCGGAGGACGCATCGGGCGCGACGATGCTGATGAAGAACGGCGATATCGCGATGTATCAGGCGAAGGTCGCCGGCAAGAACTGCTACCGCTTCTACAATCGCGCGATGGATCAGGCGGTGACCCGCCGCGTGCGCATCGAACAGGATCTGCGCGGTGCCTGGGAGCGCGGTGAACTGACGCTGGCGTACCAGCCGATCTATCGTGTTGCCGACAAGGTCATGATCGGCGCGGAAGCGCTGTTGCGTTGGCAGCATCCGGTCCACGGCCAAATTGCGCCATCGGTCTTCATCGATGTCGCTGAGCAAAGCGGTTTGATCGACACCATCGGCCCGGCGGTGATCCGCACCGCATGTCTGGACGCGATGCGCTGGCGTCGCGAATCCGCTGACGCCCGTGAATTGTTCGTTTCGGTCAATGTCTCCGCGCGACAGCTGCGCGGTGGCGATTTCCACGAACAGGTGATGGAAGCGCTTGCCGAAAGCGGCCTGCCGCCGCATTTGATGCATCTGGAACTGACCGAGACGGCCGTGCTGAGCGACGAAGACCAGGCGCGCCGGATCCTGTCGGGTCTGCGCGAGCATGGGATCAAGGTCTGGCTGGACGATTTCGGCACCGGGTTCTCCGGGCTCAGCCATCTGCGCCGGGTGCCGGTGGACGGCGTGAAGATCGATCGCAGTTTCATCGCCGACATGCTGCGGGATCCGGACGATCTTGCGTTGACCACCGCGATCATTGCGATGGCGCATTCGCTGGGGATGATCGTGGTCGCCGAAGGCGTCGAGAAGGAAGGGCTTTACGATCTGCTGCGCACGCGAGGTTGCGATCTGGCTCAGGGCTACTGGCTGGGGCACCCGGTCAACATGCAGGATTTCATGAGTCTTGTGGACTGAGTCGCTGGTGCCGACGTGGTCTGCTCAACCCAGGCAGGTCAACCCAGGCCGGCGACCCACGCCCAGAGCATTGCCGCCAGATTGCCGGACACCGCGCCGAAGACATAAATCGCTACGATGCCTGCGACCCATGCGATCAACATCAGCGCACCGTCGCGCTCCAGCAGCGCCAGCGCATACAACAGCAGCAAGCCGCCGAACAGGAAATTGGTGAACGGGATCGGCAGCGCCAGCAGCACGCCCAGCAGCACCAGTTGAAGGCCGGAGAAGATCGTCGCCAGCGGATGATCGATGACTGCGGCCAGTCGCGGCTTCACCAGTTTTTCCAGCCATCGCAGCCAGCGGTCGCTGACGCGGTCGAACCGGATCAGAGTGCTGCGCTGCGGACCGCGGCGCGCGACGAAGCCGGGTAGCCAGGGTTTGCGCAGGAGCATCAGCAGGTGCATGCCGGTCAGCACCACCAGCGGTCCGCTGAGCGCCCCGGCCACGCCGGGGATCGGAATGAACGCGGGAATGGTAGCGATGAACAGCAGGACGCCGAAGGTGCTGCGACCGAGTCCACCGACCAGATCGCTCAGCGCCAGATGATCGTTGGGGTCGCCATCGCACAGCGTATCGAGCACCGCGCGCATGCCGTGAGGCACGATCTGCTCGTCGTCACTTTCAGGCTCAGGCGTCATCGGTCACGTCCATGCTATCGATGCGGGTCAGCAACAGTTTGTCGATTCTGGGGCCATCCAGATCGACTACTTCGATCCGCCAGCCCGACCAGTCGAAAGACTCGCCTGTATTGGGGATGCGACCGAAGTGCGCGATCGCCATGCCGGCGGCCGTGTGGTAATCGTGGTCGTCAAGATGCGGCAGACGCTGGCCGATCAGTTCGCGCAGTTCGTCCACAGGCAGCGAGCCGTCGACCAGCAGCGAACCGTCCGCGCGTTCGATCACCAGCGCTTCCGAATTCGGGCTTTCACCGGACTGCAGCCGGCCGAGCACCGCGCCCATCAGGTCGTTCACGGTGACCATGCCGGTGACTTCGCCGTATTCGTCCACCACCAGCGCGAGCGACTGCTGCTCTTCACGGAAGATTTCCAACAGCTTCAGCACATGGGTGGATTCGGAAACGAACAGCGCCGGGCGCAGGGTGGTGAACAGATCCGGCTCGCGCTCCTGCAGTCGGTCCAGCAGCGATTTCACCTCCAGCAGGCCCAGCACTTCGGCATCGCTGTCGCGATAGACCGGGTAGCGCGAATACGGCGTTTCCTGCATTTCCGCGAGGTTGTCCAGAAACGGCGCATTGGCATCCAGCCAGACGATGCGGGTGCGCGGGGTCATGATGCTTTCGACCGTGCGGTCGCCCAGGCGCATCACCCGCTGCATCATGTTGCGCTCGTCGTCGTCGATCACGCCCTGCTCGTGGCCCTCGCTGACCAGCATCTGGATCTCCTCTTCGGTGATCGCATTGCGGGCGTCGTCACGGATGCCGAGGAGGCGCAGCACGCCGCGATTGATCGCGCCGAGCGTGAACACGATCGGTTTTGCGAAGCGCGAGAGCAGATCCAGCGGTATCGCAACCTTGCTGGCAATGATTTCAGGGTTGGTCAATGCCAGCCGCTTCGGCACCAGTTCGCCGAAGATCACCGAGCCGGCAGTGATCAGGGTGACGGCGGTACCGATACCCACCGGCCGGGCGTATTCCAGCAGCCCCGGGAACAGTCCGCCGAACCAGGCTGCGATCGCCAGGCCGATGGCTTCGCCGCCGAAGACGCCGGTCAGCACGCCGATCGAGGTGATGCCGACCTGCACGGTCGAAAGCAGGTTGTCCGGATGTTCCGCCAACGCCAGGGCCTTGCGCGCGCCCCGGCTGTGCTCGCCCATTTGCTTCAGGCGCATCTTGCGCGAGGTCATCAGCGCCATTTCAGACAGCGCGAAAAAGCCGTTCAGCAGGATCAGCGCGACGACGATCGACAGCTCAAGCACGGGAGCAGACTCCCGGGCGGCGGCACAGTGTGCCGTCGCGGTACGGAGCTGCAGCGGTTTTTCGACGGCTTGCGGGGGGCTCCGGCGTCGGGCGGGGCATCGGGGGGCGGGTCACAGGGGGCTGGCGTCGGGGGGTGCGGCGATCATAGCAGGCGGTCATGACCATCCCGGCGAGTCCTCGCGGCCCGGCGCGCCGGGCTTGTGGGCCCAGGCTGCGATGACGATGGGATGTCGATGGGATGACATCAGCGGGCGAAATGTCATCTTGAAGTCACAATTCGGACTTACGCTATTCACATC
>JBAQRU010000236.1:0-35662 GCA_049296025.1 Lysobacteraceae bacterium
GCGATGCCTCGAGTCGGATCAATCGCGGCTTCCGCCGCTCCCACAAGGCTCTTCCCCATCGTATAGACCGCAGATACCGCCATGACCGACGACCAGACCCCACCGCACGACGAGAACGCTTTGATCGCGGAACGTCGCGGCAAACTCGCGGCACTGCGAGGGCAGGGCGTGGCGTTTCCGAACGATTGCGTCCGCAAGCACTATGCCCGCGATCTGCAGGACGAGTACGAAGACGCCGACCGCTGGACCAGCGAAGCGCTGGATGCCACCGGCCGCCGCATCGGCGTCGCCGGCCGGTTGATGGCCAAGCGGGTAATGGGCAAGGCCGCGTTCGCGCAGATCCAGGACATGACCGGCGGCCTGCAGCTGTTCCTGCAGTCGAATACCCTCGGCGAGACCTATGACGCGTTCAAGGGCTGGGACGTCGGCGATATCGTCGGTGCCGAAGGCAGCCTGATGCGCACCAAGACCGGCGAACTGTCGATCAAGGTCGACGCACTGCGTCTGCTCACCAAGTCGCTGCGTCCGCTGCCGGACAAATGGCATGGTCTGAGCGATGTCGAACAGCGCTACCGCCAGCGTTACGTCGATCTGATCGTCAATCCCGAATCGCGCGAAGTGTTCCTGAAGCGCTCGCGGATCGTCTCGGCGATCCGGGGTTGGCTCGATGCCCGGCGTTTCCTGGAAGTGGAGACGCCGATGATGCATTACATCGCTGGCGGCGCCACCGCGCGACCGTTCACCACCCACCACAATGCATTGGACCTCGACCTCTACCTGCGGGTCGCGCCGGAGCTCTACCTCAAGCGGCTCGTCGTTGGTGGTCTGGAGCGGGTCTACGAGATCAATCGCAATTTCCGCAACGAGGGCGTCAGCACCCGCCACAATCCGGAATTCACCATGCTCGAACTGTACGAGGCCTACGCCACGTACAACGAAGTCATGGACCTCACCGAGACCATGATCCGTGACGTCGCCCGCGACACCATCGGTGTCGATGAGGTCGAGTGGGATGGCAACACGATCGACCTCGGCCCGGATTTCCGGCGCTGGAAGCTGGAAGAAGCGGTGCGGGAATGCAATCCGGAGATTTCCGTCGCCGATTGCCGCGATCGCGAAGCCCTGGCGGCGCACTGCGCGCGTTTGAAGATCCACGTCAAGCCGGGCTACGGCTGGGGCAAGCTGCTGCTGGAAATCTTCGAGAAGACGGTCGAAGGCGGCCTGATCCAGCCGACCTTCATCACCCACTACCCGGTCGAAGTCTCGCCGCTGGCGCGCGAATCCGACACCGAGCCCGGTATCACCGACCGCTTCGAGCTGTTCATCGGCAGCAAGGAGATCGCCAACGGCTTCTCCGAGCTCAACGACCCCGAAGACCAGGCCGCGCGGTTTCGTGCCCAGGTCGAGGCCAAAGAGGGAGGCGACGACGAAGCCATGCACTACGACGCCGACTACATCCGCGCGCTGGAGGTCGGCTTGCCGCCGACCGGTGGCCTTGGCGTCGGTATCGACCGTCTGGTCATGCTATTGACCGGATCGACTTCGATCCGCGATGTGCTGCTGTTCCCCTACATGCGCCCCGAGCAACTATGAGACAGGGGAGGTCGAATGGGCCTTTCCGTACGCCAGTGATCGCAATAGGCTGGACGCGCACCCGCTGAACAGGGGAGAGTCCTTCTCTCCCACCATCGGAATGCCATAGTTCTTTCGCATGACCTAGAATGGGGTCGCAGAAGACTCCATGCGAGACACGGCACAGAAATTGCTTTAAATTCTGGCCATCAATCAAATTCCGATCCATCACGCACGCAAGGACGCACGGTATTCGCATGTGGGGCAACTCCGTGAAAATCGTCATCGTTGATGACCAGACTTCCGCACGCACGATGCTGCGGCATATTCTCGAGGACATCAGTCCGGAGCTCGAAGTGTTCGACTTCGGGGATTCCGAGGAGGCGCTGCGCTGGTCCGAGAGCAATCGTCCCGACCTGCTGCTGCTCGATTACCGGATGCCGGTCATCGACGGATTGGAGTTCGCGCGCCGCTTTCGTCGCGCACTGACCAACCGCGATGTGCCGATCGTCCTGGTCACCGTGGTCGGCGACGAGCCGATCCGTCAGGCGGCGCTGGATGCCGGCGTGATCGACTTCCTGGTGAAACCGGTCCGCCCCCGCGAACTGCGCGCGCGTTGCCGCAATCTGTTGCAACTCCGCCAGCAATCCGAGTCCATCAAGCAGCGCGCACTGTCGCTGGAGCAGCGGCTGCTTTCCAGCATGCACGAAGTCGAGGAACGCGAGCGCGAAACCCTTTCGCGCCTAGCGCGTGCGATCGAGTACCGCGATATCGGCACCAGCGCCTATCTCGAACGCATGGCTCACGTCGCCGGATTGATCGCCGAAGGTCTCGGCATGTCGGAAGACGAGGTGAGACTGATCGAACTGGCCGCACCGCTGCACGATATCGGCAAGATCGCGATTCCCGACGATGTGCTGTTGAAGCCCGGTCCGTTGGACGAACAGCAGCTTGCCATCATGCGCCGGCATCCGCAGATCGGCCATGAGCTGCTCAGCGGCAGCCAGAATCGTTTCATCCAGGCCGGCGCGACCATCGCGCTGCGCCATCACGAGCGTTACGACGGCAGTGGCTATCCCGATGGACTCAGCGGTGCGCAGATCCCGATCGAAGCCCGCGTCGTCGCCGTGGCCGATGTGTTCGATGCGCTGATTTCGCCGCGGCCCTACAAAGCGCCGTGGAGCTTCGACAACGCCCTCGACTTTCTGCTGGAACAGAGCGGCAAGCTGTTCGATCCGCAGTGCGTGCAGGCGCTGGTCCAGAACAAGCCACGGCTCCAGGACATCTGCGAGCGGTATTCCACCAGTTCGCAACGGCCGGGCTTGGAGTGACAGTGCTGCGCGCCGCCTTCGAGTGGATGCGCACCCGACTGTTCAATCGGCCGGACAGCGAGCATAAGCAGGTGCTCGTGCGGATCGCGATTACCGCGCTGTTCTCTGCATATCTGAGCTGGCATGTAGGCGCCGAAGCCGCCAGTTCGCAGTTATTCGTCGTATGGTTGATTCTGCTGGGCGAATGCCTTGTATCTGTTGTCCTGCTGGTAGCCATCCTCCATAACCCCGGGATATCCCACGTCCGGCGCTGGATAGGCATGCTTGCCGATTACACCGCGCTCGGTGCGGTGATGGCGCTTCAGGGCGAGACTGCATCGCCGTTGTACGGCGTCTATCTCTGGGTCACCATCGGTAATGGTCTCCGCTATGGAAGCCGCTACCTGTATTTCGCGACTGGGCTGTCGTCGTTGTCGTTTTTCGCCATGATGACTACGACCTCGTATTGGCAGAACAACCCATATCTCTCTTGGGGTTTGCTCGCGGGCGCCGCCGCCGTCCCGCTGTACTTTGCCTCATTGCTGAAAGCCTTGACACGAGCGATCGAGGACGCCCGCAGAGCCAATGAGGCAAAAAGCCGGTTTCTGGCGAACATGAGTCACGAATTGCGGACTCCGCTCAATGGCATTCTCGCCATGGCTGAGTTGTTGTCGGCCAGCAAACTGCAGAAAGACCAGCGCGAATCCGCCGACATGATTCAGACCTCGGCCCAGACTCTGCTGTTGCTGATTGACGAGGTGTTGGATATCTCAGCGATCGAAGCCGGCAAGATCCGTCGTCAGGATCAGGATTTCGATCTCACTGAACTCTTGTCCCGCGTCTATCGGATGCTGCATCCGCAAGCGCAGTCCAAGGGACTCAGCTTGCATGTCGATACGGATATCCGGGTACCAGGCTCGTTGTATGGAGATGTCACCCATCTGACGCAGATATTGCTCAATCTGCTTCAGAACGCTGTCAAGTTCACTCAAGAGGGAAGTGTCACCCTGCACGTTCGTGAGTTGTCTCGCGATAATGAACGCATTCGTTTGCGCATCTCCGTCCGCGATACAGGAATAGGCATTCCGGAAGAAGCGCGGATACGAATCTTCAAGCCTTTTGAGCAGGTCGACAGTGGCCGCGACAGAAAGTACGGCGGTAGTGGCCTTGGCACCACCATCGCGAAAAGCTTGACGGAACTCATGGGCGGCACGATCGGCGTAGAGCCCAACCCTGGTGGCGGCACGCACTTTTGGGTCGAATTGCCGTTCAAGTTCTGCTCGGCACAACCTCAGGCTGCAGCGGCAAAGCTGGAGGACGAGGGTGAGACGGCACCGCTTTCCGATATCGCTGCAGTGATGTCGGCTGGCGGCAAGCTGGGTGAGAGTTCAGCCAATATCATCAACTTTGAAGACCCATTCCTGCGCCATCGTTTGAGGGTGCGAAATCTTCTGGTCGTCGTCGCGGACGATCAGCCCGCGAACCGTATCGTCTTGCAGAGACTATTGGAGAAAGCCGGGCATCGGACGATTTTTGCGGAGAACGGCGAAGAAGTGCTCGACATACTTGCGCAGGACCAGCCCGATCTGGTGATCATCGATTTGCATATGCCCGGGCTCAGTGGTGTTGATGTCATCCGTCAAGCCAGGGTGATGCAGGCAGGGCAGCCCGCTCGCACGCCCATCATCGTATTGTCGGCCGATGCCACGGTGGAAGCGATGAGGGAAGCCCAGCGTGCAGGGGCTTATCTCTACATGACCAAGCCTATTTCCGTGCCGAAACTGCTCGACACGTTGTCGAATATCGCCTCGGAAGTTCTGATGCAGGCGGCATCCGATACGGCCGGGCACGATTTGACGGCAAAACCGGAGGCCGCCGCCGCCAAGTCGGCGGTGGACAGCACCGCATCCGTACTGGAGGAACTTGCGGGGATGGGGCTCGGCGAACAGTTCCTCCGCGAATTCGTCGAGCAATGCCTACGC
Organism: Lysobacteraceae bacterium; assembly: GCA_049296025.1. Classification (GTDB taxonomy): domain Bacteria; phylum Pseudomonadota; class Gammaproteobacteria; order Xanthomonadales; family Xanthomonadaceae; genus Lysobacter_I. Next base: position 4,865 of record JBAQRU010000236.1, read on the forward strand.
GATATCAGCCGCTGCATGAGTCAACTGCAGTCGGCGTCGGCGCATGCCGATTACGACGGCATGCGCGAGTCGGCGCATGCGTTGCGTGGTGTCGCGGAGAACATCGGCGCCATCCGTCTGGTGGAACGCTGCCGATTGGTGATGAGGATCAACAGTGTTCAGTTGGCAAAACAGGCTACGCATTTGACGCGCGATCTCGACGCGTTGGTCGAACAGACGGCGCGCGAAGTCCACGCTCTACTGCCGCAGTTGCTGAATCCGGGCTTGAACCGCCTAGATCCCAAGCCCGGACCAGATCCACTTTGACTGATGTCGGCGATCACGCGGTCGCAACGCCCGGTTCGCCATGACGACGGTATTGCGCGCGAACGAGACGTTCCATCGTACGTAGCGCTTTGTCGCCCAGTTGCAAGGCAGTGTCCACCCAGACTTCGGTAATGGCCATCATTTCTTCCATGGTGACCGGCTGCGACATGGCACGTACGCGATGCATCGCAGCACGCGCATGTGGAACCCTGCGATTATTTCGGATGATGTCGTCGACTGCTTGCACGCCTTGGCCGCGCGGGACCAATATGTCGACCAGTCCCATTTTGTACAGTTCGTCGCTGCTGTAGATATTGCCCTCGAGCATTATCTTTTCGGCTTGATGCGGAGCGATGCGCTTGCAAAGGAACGAGTACGCGCCCATGCCGGGAAACAGGTCGAACAGCACTTCCGGCAGCCCCATTCCGACGCCTTCCTCGGCCACGATCGTATGGCAACTCAGTGCGGCTTCGAAGCCGCCGCCCAATGCGTCGCCCTGCACGAGCGCGATGCTGTGTGCGCCGATTCCAAGTCCGTTATGAAAAGCGTGCACGCCGCGCACGCATTGACGCGCATATCCGAGTAGAGCATTGCGATCTTTGTTGCGAATGGCCCGGCAGAATAGTTCGAGATCACCCCCGAGATTGAATACGTCGGAATCCGAGGACAATACGATATGAGGCAGATGATGCGTTCCGCGCGATTGTTCCAAGCGCATACGATCCGCAAGCGCCTGCTGGAAATGCAGGATGTCGTCGATCAGTTCCGGCTTGAAGCATGCTCGGCCCGGACTCGATGTGAGGTCTGCATGCATGTGGCACCAGTAGACTTCGCGCGCGGGATCATCGTGCGTGCGGAGAGTGTTGTAGCGCGGGACGATATGCAGTTTTTCGACGTTCTTCATCAGATTTCCCCAGGGATATAGGCGGCGCACCGGCCGGGCGGCCCGATGCGATCGGTGTAGGTACAGGAAAGGCCCGGATGGCGCCTGTATGCGCCGAAAAAGTCGAAAGTTCAAGTTTAGTCCGCCCATAAAAAAAACAGGTCGACCCGAGGATCGACCTGTTCGGAGTGGAATTGGGAACTGTGTCGCTTTATGCCGCCGGGGGCGGGTCCCGCAGTTCGCGACGCAGGATCTTTCCAACATTCGTCTTCGGCAGCTCGGTGCGGAACTCCACGAATTTCGGCTGTTTGTAGCCGGTGAGGTTTTCGCGTGCGTGCGCTTTCACCTGCTCGACGGTGAGGCCCTGGTCTTTCTTGACGATCACGACCTTGACCGCTTCGCCGGACTTGTCGTCGGGGACGCCGACAGCAGCGACTTCCAGCACGCCGGGCATCATCGCGATCACGTCTTCCACTTCGTTCGGATACACGTTGAAACCGGACACCAGGATCATGTCCTTCTTCCGGTCGACGATATAGAAGAAACCGCTTTCATCCACCCTGGCGATATCTCCGGTATGCAGCCATCCATCGCTGTCGATGCTGTGCGCGGTCTCTTCCGGACGCTGCCAATAGCCCTTCATGACCTGCGGGCCCTTGATGCAGAGTTCGCCGACCTCGCCTTGCGGAAGGATGCGATTCTCCTCGTCCTTGAGGCAGGCGTCGGTGGAGGGAATCGGCAGGCCGATGGCGCCGTTGTATTCGGGCAGATCCAGAGGATTCATGCAGGCAGCCGGCGAGGTTTCGGTCAGGCCATAGGCTTCGACCAGCGTGCAACCCGTGGTTTTCTTCCAGCGTTCGGCGACCGCCCGCTGGACCGCCATGCCACCGCCCAGGGTGAGGCGCAGATGGGAGAAATCGATCTTGTCGAAGCCGGGCGTGTTCAACAAGCCGTTGAACAGGGTATTCACGCCGGTGATCGCGGTGAATGGAATCCCGCTGAGTTCTTTCACGAAGCCAGGCATATCGCGAGGATTGGTGATCAGGTGGTTCTGTCCGCCGAGCTTCATGAAGACCAGGCAGTTCGCCGTGAGCGCGAAGATGTGGTAAAGCGGCAGGGCGGTGATGATGATTTCCGAACCTTCGCGGGTATTCGCGCTGATCCATGCATTGGATTGCAGCATATTGGAAACCAGATTGCGGTGGGTCAGCATCGCGCCCTTGGCAACGCCGGTCGTACCGCCGGTGTACTGCAGGAAAGCGATGTCCTGCGATGCGATGTCGACGGCTTGCAGGGTATGCATCTGCCCCAGCGTCAAGGTGTTCTTGAAACGGACAGACCCCGGAATGTCGTATTCCGGAACCATCTTCTTCACGTATTTCAGAACGAAATTGACGACCGCGCCCTTCGGGAAGGGCAGCATATCGCCCAGTCCCGTGGTGATGACCTGCTTGACCGAGGTTTCGGGAACCACGTCCTGCACGGTCTTGGCGAAGTTGTCGAAGACGAGGATCGCACTAGCGCCGGAATCGACGAGCTGATGCTTCAGCTCGCGTGCGGTGTACATCGGGTTGGTATTGACCACCGTCAGGCCCGCGCGGAGCACGCCGAAGATCGCGATCGGGTACTGCAGACAGTTCGGCATCATGATCGCGACGCGATCGCCTTTCTTGAGCTTCAGTTCGCCGAGCAGGTACGCTGCGAACTGCCTGCTGTACTTGTCGACTTCGGCATAGGTGATGGACCGGCCCATGTTCGAGAACGCTGGACGATCGCGATATTTCTCCAGCGACGACTGGAGCACGGATACGATCGAGGGATACTCGTCCGGATCGATCTGTTGAGGCACTCCTGCGGGATAACTCGCAAGCCACGGACGTTCAAGATTCATTAGGCCCCTCCACCTGTTGTTCGACCGCTGGATTGCGGTTCTGGATATCTACCCGGATTGGAGCATAGGCTCTAGGGGGCCGCAAGACGCAGCCGTATGTTTCGATAGCGACCCGGCCGTCCGCCCGGTGGATGGACTGCATCCGGTCGGTTCCGTGGTCAGCCGACTTTTTTCGATGCGAGTTGCCGCAGCACGTAGTGCAGTATGCCGCCGTGCCTGAAGTATTCGACCTCTTTCGGGGTCAGCAGCAGGACACGTGCGGCGAAGCGTTGTTCGCTGCCATCGGCTCTGCGCGCCACGACGGTCGCGAGCTTGCCCGCACCGTCACCCAAACCGGTGATATCGATGATCTCGGAGCCGTCGAGCCCCAGGGTCCGTGCGTTCTGGCCGTCCTCGAATTGCAGCGGCAGCACGCCCATGCCGACCAGATTCGAACGGTGGATGCGCTCGAAGCTCTCGGCGATCACCGCCTTCACCCCGAGCAGGTTCGTGCCCTTGGCCGCCCAGTCGCGGCTGGAGCCGGTGCCGTATTCCTTGCCGGCCATCACCACCAGCGGCACGCCATCGGCCTTGTAACGCATGGCGGCGTCGTAGATCGCCAGTTTTTCGCCCGAAGGGTAGTGCAGGGTGTTGCCGCCTTCTTCCCCGCCCAGCATCAGGTTCTTGATGCGGATATTGGCGAAGGTGCCGCGCACCATCACATCGTCGTTGCCGCGGCGCGAGCCGTAGCTGTTGAAGTCTGCGGGCGCCACGCCGCGTGTCTGCAGGAACTTGCCGGCGGGCGAGTTGGCCTTGATATTGCCGGCCGGCGAAATGTGGTCAGTGGTGATCGAGTCGCCGAACAGCCCAAGGATTCTGGCGCCATGGAGATCGTCGATGGTTCCCACCCGCATCGACATCCCTTCGAAATAGGGCGGGTGCTTGATATAGGTCGATGCTTCATCCCAGAGGTAGGACTCGCCTTCCGGGGATTCGATCCGGTTCCAGCGACTGTCGCCCTTGAATACGTCGGCGTAGTTTTTCGCGAACATCTCAGGGCCGACGGTGGCGGCGATCATGTCGCCGATTTCCTTGTTGCTGGGCCAGATGTCGCGCAGATAGACAGCCTGACCGTCGATGCCGGTGCCCAGCGGTTGCTTGGTCAGGTCGATATCGATCGTGCCGGCCAGCGCGTAGGCCACCACCAGCGGCGGCGAGGCCAGATAATTCATCTTCACTTCGGGGTGGACGCGGCCCTCGAAATTGCGGTTGCCCGACAGCACCGAAGCGACGACCAGGTCGCCTTCGGCGATGGCTTTCGACACTTCGTCCGGCAGCGGGCCGGAATTGCCGATGCAGGTGGTGCAGCCGTAGCCGACCACATAAAAGCCCAACGCTTCAAGGTCGTCGAGCACACCGGCTTTTCGGAGGTAGTCGGTGACGACCAGCGATCCCGGCCCGAGGGATGTCTTGACCCATGGCGCGGATTTCAGGCCTTTGGCGACCGCATTGCGCGCGAGCAGGCCGGCGCCGAGCATCACTGCAGGGTTGGACGTGTTGGTGCAGGAGGTGATGGCGGCAATCACCACCGAGCCGTCCGCCAGTTCGCAGTCGATGTCGTGGAGGCGGATCTTCGCCTTGGGTTTTGCGGCCAGATGTTCGGCTTGCGGTTGCGCGGCGCCTTCGGCGTCCATGCGCGTGGTTTCCTCTCGCCGGGGCTTGCGCGTGGCGGTCAAGCCCAACAGGTTCGCATGATAGTCGGCCTGCACGGCTTCCAGCAGCACGCGATCCTGCGGCCGCTTCGGGCCGGCCATCGATGGCTTCACGTCGCCGAGATCGAGCGCGAGCGTGGCGGAGTAGGTGGCCTGCGGCGTGGTGGTGTCGTGCCACAAGCCCTGCGCTTTCGCGTACGCCTCGACCAGCGCGATCTGCGCTTCGCTGCGGCCGGACAGGCGCAGATAGGTGATCGATTCGGCATCGATCGGGAAAATGCCGCAGGTCGCGCCGTATTCCGGCGCCATGTTGGCGATGGTGGCGCGGTCGGCCAGCGGCAGATGCCGCAGGCCTTCGCCGAAGAATTCGACGAATTTCCCAACCACGCCGTACGCGCGCAGCATCTGGGTCACGGTGAGCACCAGATCGGTCGCGGTCGCGCCTTCCGGCAGTTTGCCGGTCAGCCGGAAACCGACCACCTGCGGAATCAGCATCGATGATGGCTGGCCCAGCATGGCCGCTTCGGCTTCGATGCCGCCGACGCCCCAGCCGAGTACGCCGATGCCGTTGATCATGGTGGTGTGCGAATCGGTGCCGAAAACGGTGTCGGGGAAGGCGTAGGTTTCGCCGTGGATCTCGCGTTCCATCACCACCCGGGCCAGATGTTCCAGATTCACCTGATGGACGATGCCGGTGTTCGGCGGCACCACCTTGAAGTTGTCGAACGCCTTCTGACCCCAGCGCAGGAAGCTGTAGCGCTCCTGGTTGCGCGAAAATTCGATCTGGCCGTTGAGGTCCAGCGCTTCGGCCTTGCCGAAGACATCGACCTGCACCGAATGGTCGATCACCAGTTCCGAGGGAATCAGCGGATTGATCTGCTTCGGGTCGCCGCCGAGGGCCGCCACCGCGTCGCGCATGGCGGCCAGGTCGACCACGCAAGGCACGCCGGTGAAGTCCTGCAGCACGACCCGGGCCGGCATGAAGGCGATTTCGGTGTCCGGCTCTTTCATGGCATCCCAGCGCACGACCGCCTCGATATGCTCGGGCAGGACAGCCGAGCCGTCCTCGTGCCGGAGCAGGTTCTCCAGCAGGATCTTCATCGAATAGGGCAGGTGGGCGAGGGGCCCGAAGCGGGGTTCGAGTCGGGGCAGGCTGAAGTAGGTCAGGGAACGACCGTTGATCGTCAACTGGCTGCGGGTGCCGAAGGCGTCGCGCATGGCAGTGCTCCACGGTGGGGATGGGACGATTATCCGCACGGTGCACGACAAAGGAAGGAGAGGCGTCCCCGGAGTGCGACTTGCACGGCGCAGGTCCGATGACGTGCGTTGCGCCCGCCCAATCGTGGAGTATGCGCGGAAAAGTATGTATCATCTTCACATACCGAAACCGGAGCCGCCGATGGAAGCGACCGTCGCCGAACGTGGCCAGATCACCCTGCCCAAAGCCGTGCGCGATGCATTGGGCCTCACCAAGGGCAGTGTGCTGAAGGTTGAGCTGGAAGGCAGCCGGATCGTCCTGCGCAAGTCGGTGGACGACGCCATTTCCCGCGCCCGCGGGCGTTTCAGGCTCGACGGCTTCGCATCGACCGACGAGGCCATGCAGGCCGTTCGCGGTCATGCCGTCGACGACGATGGCGAGCCCGAACCGCAGCCGTGATCGCCATCGATTCCTCCGTCCTCATCGATCTTCTGGCCGACGGCCCGCATGCCGACGCCGCCGAAGCCTGCCTGCGCCAGTGTTTGAGCGCGGGCCCGGTCGTGGTCTGCGATGTGGCCTTGGCCGAGGTCTGCGGCTCGCTGCGCGATGGCGCCGAGGCGCTGGCGGTGCTGGAGGACATGAGCATCCGTTTCAGCCCGCTGGAAGCCAAATCGGCGCTGCGCGCCGGCGAAATGCAGCGTCGTTACCGGCAACGGAACGCCGGAGACGCGCGCGCCGCCCCTGATTTCCTGATCGGCGCCCATGCCCTACTTCAGTGCAATGGACTGATCACCCGGGACGACCGATTCTTCCGCGAATACTTCAAAGGTCTCAAGCTGATCGTGCCCGCAGCCTGATGCCGCCACCCGACACCGCCACACGTCCATCCAGGAGTTTTCCCATGCTCGCCGCCTACCGCCAACATGCCGCCGAACGCGCCGCGCTCGGCATCCCGCCGCTGCCGCTGAGCGCGCAGCAGACCGCCGAGGTCATCGAACTGTTGAAGGCGCCCCCGGCGGGCGAGGAAAGCGTCCTGGTCGAGTTGATCAGCCATCGCGTTCCGGCCGGCGTCGACGATGCGGCGAAGGTCAAGGCGTCGTATCTGGCCGCCATCGCCTTCGGCAAGGAAACCTGCCCGCTGATCAGTCGCGAGCGCGCGACCGAACTGCTCGGCACCATGCTCGGCGGCTACAACATCCATCCGCTGGTGGAACTGCTCGAAGATGCGGTCGTCGGCACGATTGCCGCTGAAGCGTTGAAGCACACGCTGTTGATGTTCGACGCTTTCCATGACGTGGAAGAGAAGGCGAAAGCCGGCAACGCCAACGCCAAGTCCGTGCTGCAGAGCTGGGCCGACGCCGAATGGTTCACCAGCAAGCCGGAAGTGCCGCAGAGCCTGACCGTCACCGTGTTCAAGGTGCCGGGCGAAACCAACACCGACGACCTGTCGCCCGCGCCCGACGCGACCACGCGCCCGGATATCCCGATGCATGCGTTGGCGATGCTGAAGAACACCCGCGAAGGCGCGCCGTTCAAGCCCGAGGAAGACGGCAAGCGCGGCCCGATCCAGCAGATCCTCGACCTGAAGAACAAGGGCCATCTCGTCGCCTATGTCGGCGATGTGGTCGGCACCGGTTCCAGCCGCAAGTCCGCGACCAACTCGGTGCTGTGGTGGACCGGCGAAGATATTCCGTTCATCCCGAACAAGCGTTTCGGCGGCGTCTGTCTCGGTTCCAAGATCGCACCGATCTTCTACAACACGATGGAAGACGCCGGCGCGCTGCCGATCGAACTGGACGTGTCGCAGATGCACCAGGGCGACGTGGTCGAGCTGCGTCCGTACGACGGCAAGGCGCTGAAGAACGGTGAGGTCATCGCCGAATTTCAGGTCAAGTCCGACGTGCTGTTCGACGAAGTGCGCGCCGGTGGCCGCATCCCGCTGATCGTCGGTCGTGGCCTGACCGCGAAGGCGCGCGAGTCGCTGGGCCTGCCGGTATCGACCCTGTTCCGTCTGCCGCAGCAGCCCGCCGACACCGGCAAGGGCTTTTCGCTGGCGCAGAAGATGGTTGGTCGCGCCTGTGGCCTGCCTGCGGTGAACGGCCAGCAGCCCGGCATCCGTCCCGGCGCCTACTGCGAACCGCGCATGACCTCGGTCGGCTCGCAGGACACCACCGGTCCGATGACCCGCGACGAGCTGAAGGATCTGGCCTGCCTCGGCTTCTCCGCCGATCTGGTGATGCAGTCGTTCTGCCACACCGCCGCGTATCCGAAGCCGGTCGACGTGAAAACACACCACACGCTTCCGGAATTCATCTCCAACCGTGGCGGCATTTCGCTGCGCCCGGGCGACGGCGTGATCCACAGCTGGCTCAACCGCATGCTGCTGCCCGACACCGTCGGCACCGGCGGCGACTCGCACACCCGTTTCCCGGTCGGCATTTCGTTCCCGGCCGGCTCGGGTCTGGTCGCGTTCGCCGCCGCCACCGGCGTGATGCCGCTGGATATGCCCGAATCGGTGCTGGTCCGCTTCAAGGGCAAGATGCAACCGGGCGTGACCCTGCGCGATCTGGTCAACGCGATCCCGCTGTACGCGATCAAGGCCGGCCTGCTCACCGTCGCCAAGCAGGGCAAGCAGAACATCTTCTCCGGCCGCATCCTCGAAATCGAAGGCCTGCCGGATCTCAAGGTCGAACAGGCCTTCGAGCTGTCGGATGCTTCGGCCGAACGCTCCGCCGCCGGCTGCACCGTGCATCTCAACAAAGAACCGATCATCGAGTACATCAACAGCAATATCACGCTGTTGAAGTGGATGATCGCCGAAGGCTACGCCGACGCGCGTTCGCTGGCCCGCCGCATCCAGAAGATGGAAGCGTGGCTCGCCGACCCGCAACTGCTGCAGGGGGATGCGGATGCCGAATACGCCGCTGTCATCGACATCGATCTGGCCGACGTGCACGAGCCGATCCTCGCCTGCCCGAACGACCCGGACGATGTGAAGACGCTGTCGGAAGTGGCCGGCGCCAAGATCGACGAAGTGTTCATCGGTTCGTGCATGACCAACATCGGCCATTTCCGCGCCGCCGCCAAGCTGCTCGAAGGCAAACGCGATATCCCGACCCGTCTGTGGGTGGCACCGCCGACCAAGATGGACGCATCCGAACTGACGAAGGAAGGCCACTACGGCACCTTCGGCACGGCCGGCGCGCGCATGGAAATGCCCGGCTGCTCGCTGTGCATGGGCAACCAGGCGCAGGTCCGCGAGGGCGCGACCGTGTTCTCCACCAGCACCCGCAACTTTCCGAACCGTCTCGGCAAGAACTCGAACGTGTATCTGGGCTCGGCGGAACTCGCTGCGATCTGCTCGCGTCTCGGCCGCATCCCGACCAAGGCCGAGTACATGGCCGACATGGGCGTGCTCGACGCGCAGGGCGCCGAAATCTACCGTTACATGAACTTCGACAAGATCGCCGATTACAAGGATGTGGCGGATACCGTCGGCGCCTGATCGCCGATCAGAACGTTCAACAGCAAAAAAGCCCGGCTTTTGCCGGGCTTTTTTTCGTTGTGTGCCTCGAAGTTTTCCGCGTCATCCCAGTTCGGCCTCGATCGCTCCGATCATCGCCCGCTTGCGCAGCACGAAGTCCCACATCGTGCCGCCCATCTGTCGCCAAAGCACCGCTGAGCGCAGCGCGGCGAGGAGCAGGGCGCGGATCTCGGCGACCACGTCCGCCTGCTGCAGATAGTGCGGATTGCCCTGGACGATGACTTTCGGGCGCAGATGGCTGATGGTGTCGGCGTAGAGCTGGCCGAGTTTCGAGATCACGTCCGGATGGATGCTGCCCTGGCGCTCGGCGATGCCTTCGAGCGCGCGGATACCGTCGAGCACCTGCTGAGCCACCGCGTCGTCGGCGACGAAGCGCCGTTCGATCTGCAGCACCGACATGCCGAGTTTCGGCAACGCCTGATCGCTGCTGCGGTCGGTGAAGTAATCGCGCAGGAGCAGCAGGCCGCCGCGCAGGGATCGTGCATTGTTGCCGTAGACCGCCTCGGCAGATGCGGCGTCGATCCGGAACACGCTGTCGAGCGCATTGCGTTCGCCTTCGCCGTCGGCGTGGCCGGTATCGGCGATCTGCCGCACCAGCTTCAGCGCCTGCATCATGCCGGCGAGGGCGAGAACTCGGGAGCGTACATCCATGGTCATGTTCGATCGGTACTCGGAACGGTTGGTGGGGAATGTTCGGGATCCTGGCGCTGCTCCAGCGGCGCATCGGTGGCAGCGATCACCGCGCCGCCGAGGCAGACCTCTTCGTTGTACAGCACCAGCGATTGCCCGGGCGTGACTGCGCGCTGCGGACACGCGAACACCACCGCCAGCGTGCCGTCCGGCTGGACTTCCACCTCGCAGGCTTCGTCGTGTTGACGATAGCGGGTCTGCGCCGTGCAGGCGAAGCGTGCTGCGGGCGGCGTACCGGAAATCCAGTGCGCGGACTCGGTCCACAGCCGGCTCGACTGGAGATAGGGCGAATCGCTGCCCTGATCGACGATCAGGGTGTTGTCGCGCACGCGTTTGCCGACCACGAACCATGGCGCCGCCGCGAAGCCGCGCACGCCGCCGATCTGCAGGCCTTCGCGCTGGCCCAGGGTGAAATAGAACACGCCCGGGTGCTCGCCGACCTGGCGCCCATCGGGGGTCACCATCGGCCCTTTTTTCGCAGGCAGGTACTGCGAGAGGAATTCGCGGAAATCGCGCTCGCCGATGAAGCAGATGCCGGTCGAGTCTTTTTTGGCGGCGGTTGGCAAGCCGGCCTCCGCGGCCATCCGGCGGACGTCGGTCTTGATCAGGTCGCCCAGAGGGAAAAGTGTGGCCCGCAATTGCGCCTGGCCCAACTGGTGCAGGAAGTAGCTCTGGTCCTTGCTGCGGTCGGCGGCGCGCAGCAACCGCCATTCGCCCTCGTGCTCGCGCACCCGGGCGTAGTGGCCGGTGGCGATGAATTCGGCGCCGAGTTCGCGCGCAGCGTCGAGGAAATGCTTGAACTTGATCTCCCGGTTGCACAGCACGTCGGGGTTCGGCGTGCGCCCGGCGGCGTATTCGGCGAGGAAATGCTCGAACACGCCCGACCAGTATTCGCTGGAGAAATCGCGGAAATGGATCGGCAAGCCCAGCCGGCCGCAGACCGCCACGGCATCACGGCGGTCGTCCTCGGCGCGGCAGTCGCCGCTGCCGTCGTCGGCCCAGTTGCGCATGAACAAGCCGGCTACCGGACGCGATGGGTCGCTGGCGGCCTGGTCCCGCAGCAGCAGCGCCGCCACGGAAGAATCGACGCCGCCGGACATGCCGACGATGATCCGGGGCGGGATTCGCTGCGCACTCACAACGAGGGGCTCATGCCAGGTGCTGCAGCACCGTCAGCGGCGAACGGTGACCGGAGAGGTGGTCCGCAACGACCTGCCAGACCAGCGGACTGCGGTGACGGTCACGCGCCGCGAGCAGCTCGTCCGGTGTGAGCCACAGCGCCTGGACGATGCCTTCGTCGAGCGCTCGCGTGGGGTCGTGGCGTTCCGGTTCGGCAGCGAAGGCGAAGCGCAGATAATGACGTCCGGGACGATTCTCGGAAGAATCGGGCGCTTTCCATTGATATGCGCCAAGAAACGCGGTCAGGCGTACGTCCCAACCGGTTTCTTCGCGGGTTTCGCGCAGCGCCGCCTCCAGCAGGCTCTCGTCGGGTTCGAGGTGGCCGGCAGGCTGATTGATGACCAGCCTGCCGCCGACCCGTTCCTCGACGCACAGCAGGCGACCGTCCGCGACCACCACGGTGGCCACGGTGACATCCGGCTGCCAGAAGCGACCTTCGCGATAGGTCATGCGCCAGCGCCTACGGTCAGGGCAGCGATCACAGGTCGTCCCGGTCGCCGCTGAACTTGATTTCCATGTCGTCCGCAGTCTCGGCGGCGATATCCATCGCCGATTCCAACTGCGCCGCATCGATGCTGTCGGGCAGCTTGATCACGAAGTACAGGACATCGCCGCCGAGCTCCCAGCCACCGAGCTTGTTCTTGCGACTTTCGCCCATCAGCTCCAGTGCCTTGGCGCCTGTGATCCCGTCTTTTTCGACCCGTGCCGCCGGCGAGAAGATTTCGCGGATGCTGAATCCGCCAACGCTCTCGGTGCTGCCGCTGACGAACACCAGTTGCGTGCGCTTTTCCTTGGAATAGTTGTAGGTGACCTTGAAATCGCCGTCGCCATCGACGGTGTATTTGACGCCACGGGCATCCAGCCGAGATTTGACCGAGCCGTCCTCGGCCTGTACGGCCGGTGCAAAAGCACTGGCAAGGAGCAAGGCGCCAACTAGCGCGGTGTGAACGGATGACGACATGGGCGATTCCCCTTGGGCTGAACGGTCGGAATGACCGCTACGAACCGGCATTGTGTTCCGGCAGACCGATCCTCGTCCACGGTCCGATGGTGGGTCGAGATGCCCGCAAGCTCGGGTCTGCCCTGCGGCGCGATCGGCACATGCGTGCCGGCCAGCCGTGCGGCGCGGCGGCCCCGTATAATTCCCGGATGGCCAACCAGCACGAGCATGACCACGATCACGGCGTCGCCGTCGAGACCAGCAAACCCGAGCTGGCGCGGCCGCCGCTGTATTCGGTCATGGTCCTGAACGACGACTACACGCCGATGGACTTCGTGGTGGAGGTGCTGATGCGTTTCTTCAGCATGAACCTCGAGAAAGCCACGCAGGTCATGCTGCATGTGCACACACGCGGTCGAGGTGTCTGCGGCGTATTCACCCGCGAGATCGCGGAGTCCAAGGTGGCGCAGGTGAACGAATACGCGCGCCTCAATCAACACCCCTTGTTGTGCACCATGGAAAAAGCCTGAGTCCACCCCCAACTCTCTGCCCGTGGGCTGGTATCGTTGAACGCATGGCGCGGAACTTGCGTCTGCCCGTATGTTGAGAGCATCGTTAATGCAGCATGGATCGCACGGCCGAAGCATTCGCAGTCAGTCGGTAAGCGCTTTCGGTACGACGCAGTGTTCCAGCTCCTCGGTATTCCGCATTGGGATGGCGCAACCCATCCTGAAACTTCCGGGGCTTCTTGTGACCTAGCAAGGCACAGTTGGCCCCGACCGGCAGAACTTCTCGGAGGGTAGTGCGACCATGTTCAGCAAAGATCTCGAATACGCCATCGGCCAGTGCTACAAGCACGCACGCGAGGCGCGACACGAGTACATGACCGTCGAGCACCTGCTCTTGGCATTGCTCGACAACCCCTCCGCCGAAACCGTGCTCAAAGCATGCAACGCCGATTTCACGCGGCTGCGCGGCGATCTGGAGCAGGCCATCGCCACCTCGGTCGCCATGTTGGCCGAGGACGATGTCCGCGACACCCAGGCCACGCTGGGCTTCCAGCGCGTTCTGCAGCGCGCGGTCTACCACGTGCAATCCTCCGGCAAGAGCGAAGTCACCGGCGCCAACGTGCTGGTCGCGATCTTCGGCGAGAAAGACTCGTACGCCGTCTATTACCTCAACCAGCAGGGCATCGCCCGGCTGGATGTCGTCAATTTCCTGTCGCACGGGATCGCCAAGACCGGCGAAGGTGCCGAGCCGAGCGGTCAGGACGCGATCGAGCCCAACAGCGACAGCGAAGCGGGCGAGGGCAAGAACGATCCTCTGGCCGAATTCACCATCAACCTCAACGCGCTGGCCCGCGAGGGCAAGATCGACCCGCTGATCGGCCGTGCCGAAGAAGTCGAACGCACGATCCAGGTGCTGTGCCGCCGGCGCAAGAATAACCCGCTGTACGTCGGCGAAGCCGGCGTGGGCAAGACCGCACTCGCCGAAGGCCTCGCGCGCCGGATCGTCGACGACGAGGTGCCTGAGGTGCTGTCCAGCGCCACGATTTTCTCGCTGGACCTCGGTGCGCTCGTCGCCGGCACCAAATATCGCGGCGATTTCGAGAAGCGGCTGAAATCCGTGCTCTCGGCGCTGAAGAAGATCCCGCAGGCGGTGCTGTTCATCGATGAAATCCACACCATCATCGGTGCGGGTTCGGCGAGCGGCGGCACCATGGACGCCAGCAATCTGATCAAGCCGGCGCTGGCCTCCGGCGAACTGCGCTGCATCGGTTCGACCACCTTCCAGGAATATCGTGGCATCTTCGAGAAGGACCGCGCGCTTGCGCGTCGCTTCCAGAAGATCGACGTGGTCGAACCGACCATCGGCGAAGCGGTTGAGATCCTGCGCGGGCTGCGCTCGAAGTATGAGGCGCATCACAACGTCAGCTATGCCGACGACGCGATCCAGGCGGCGGTCGACCTGTCGGTCAAGCACATCCACGACCGGCTGCTGCCGGACAAGGCGATCGACGTGATCGACGAAGCCGGTGCGCGCCAGCAGTTGCTGGCGCCGGAACTGCGCAAGAGCCGGATTGATGTCGAGGAAGTCGAGATCATCATCGCCAAGATGGCACGGATCCCGGCCAAACAGGTCAGCGCTTCGGACAAGGACGTGCTGCAGCATCTCGAACGCAATCTCAAGATGGTGATCTTCGGCCAGGATCCGGCGATCGAAACCCTGACCTCCGCGATCAAGCTCGCGCGTTCCGGGCTGGGCAATCCCGACAAACCGATCGGCAGCTTCCTGTTCGCGGGCCCGACCGGCGTGGGCAAGACCGAAGTGACCCGTCAGCTCGCGCTGCAGTTGGGCATCGAGCTGGTCCGCTTCGACATGAGCGAATACATGGAGCCGCATTCGGTCAGTCGCCTGATCGGCGCGCCTCCGGGCTATGTCGGTTTCGACCAGGGTGGCCTGTTGACCGAGAAGATGGTGAAGACCCCGCATTGCGTGCTGCTGCTCGACGAGGTCGAGAAGGCGCATCCGGACATCTTCAATATCCTGCTGCAGGTCATGGACCGCGGCGTACTGACCGATACCAACGGCCGCGAGGCGAATTTCCGCAACGTGATCGTGGTGATGACCACCAATGCCGGCGCCGCGCAGGCGGCCCGTCGCTCCATCGGCTTCACCAAGCAGGACCACAGTACCGACGCGATGGAGATCATCCGCCGCAGCTTCAGCCCGGAGTTCCGCAACCGGCTCGATGCGGTGGTGCAGTTCCAGGCACTGGGTTTCGATCACATCCTGCGCGTGGTCGACAAGTTCCTGATCGAACTGGAAGCGCTGCTGCACGAGAAGAACGTGTCGCTGTCCGCGACGCCGGCCGCGCGCGACTGGCTGGCCGAGCATGGCTTCGACCCGCTGATGGGTGCCCGCCCGATGTCGCGGGTCATCCAGGACAAGGTCAAGCGTCCGCTCGCCGACGAGCTGCTGTTCGGCAAATTGATGGCCGGTGGCCGGGTTGCGATCGACGTCCGCGACGACGAACTGGTGGTCGAGGCGCAGGCCGAGCCGGAAAAGCTGTTGCCGGCGACAGTCGTGTAAGCATCGGCGGTCCCTGAAAGCAACAAGGCGGCCAATGGCCGCCTTGTTTTTCAATGACTTGCACGAACTACTTAATGCTGATTACTTCGTGCTGATTAGATTCGTGCCGCTTACTTCATGCGGTAGGTGATCCGTCCCTTGGTCAGATCGTATGGCGTCATTTCGACCTTGACCTTGTCGCCGGTGAGAATGCGGATGTAGTTCTTGCGCATGCGCCCGGAGATGTGGGCGATGATCTCGTGGCCGTTCTCGAGTTTCACCCGGAACATCGTGTTCGGCAGGGTCTCCGAGACCGTACCTTCAAATTCAATGACGTCGTCTTTCGCCATGCGCCTTGGGCTGCCGTTGAGGTCGGGCACAAAGGCCCAACGAAGCCGCGCATTCTGCCACGCAACGGCCCCAACCGCAAAGAAAGCCTCAGCTGCACGCCAGATCGTGCAGTGGCAGCATGCCGAACGCAGCCGTCCAGGCACCGATCCGACCGGGTTCCGTCACCCGCGCAGCGACTTCGGCCAGAAAACGGTCGCGCGACCAAGTCTCGGCGCCGCAGCGCAGCAGATGCGGGTTCTCGACCTGGGCATCGATCAAGCCCCATTCCCAGTCGTGCAACTGCCGGGCGAGAGCGGCCAGTGCGGCCTTCGAACCTCCGGATGCCAGGCTGACCATGCTTTCGCCGAAGAACATGCGGCCGACGGCAACGCCATAAATGCCCCCTGCCAGACCGCCTTCGCTATCGAAGACCTCGACACTGTGCGCATGCCCGAGTCGGTGCAGGGTGAGGTAAGCCTCGCGCATCTCATCGGTGATCCAAGTACCGTTTTGTCCCGGTCGGGGCACGGTTGCGCAGGCGGCGATGACATCCGCGAACGCGGTATCGGCCCGTGCGACCCAGCCGCTGCGTCGCAGCTGTCTGCGAAAACGGCGCGAAAGATGGACGCCATCGCTGCGGAACACGGTTCGTGGATCCGGCGACCACCAAAGAATCGGCTGATCGTCGGAAGACCAGGGGAAGATGCCGTGACGGTAAGCGTTGAGCAGGCGCTCCGGGTGGAGGTCGCCGCCTGCCGCCAGTAGTCCGTCCGGTTCGCGCAGCGCGGTCTGAACTGGCGGAAAGGGTGAAGACGGATCGGAGGACAGCCACTGCAGTCGCAGGCTCATCGCTGATCTTCCGTAGGTGCACGGAACGGGGAATGGGTCGAGAGCTGCGCGGCATAGCGCCGCACTTCGACCGATTCTTCTTCGCACCAGCGCGCCAGCGGTGCGGCGAAATCCGGATCGGCGATCCAATGCCGGCTGCGCACGAACGCCGGCAGAAAGCCGCGATCGATCTTGTGCTCGCCCTGCGCGCCGGGCTCGAACCGGGTCAGGCCTTCGCGCAGGCAGTAATCGATGCCCTGGTAGTAGCAGGTCTCGAAATGCAGGCCGGGCAGGGTGCGCACGGCGCCCCAATAGCGACCGTACAGCGTCTCGCCGCCGCGAAGACACAGCGCACCGGCGATGGTGTCGCCTTGGTGATCGGCCAGGATCATGACCAGCTGTCGCGGCATCGTCCTGGCCAGGTGACGCAGGAAGGCGAGCGTCAGCGCAGGCGAGTTGCCGTAATCGGCGAAGGTCTGCAGATAGAACCCGTGCATCGCCGCCAGATCGGCCTCGCTGGCCTCGTCGCCGTGGACGATGCGGAACGTCGCGCCGCTGCGCGCGACTTTGGTGCGTTCCTGGCGGATGTTCTTGCGATGTTTGTGATCCATCGCGCCGAGGAAATCGTCGAAGCACCGCCACCCGGCATCGTTGCGCCAGTGGTATTGCACATCGATGCGCTGCAGCCAGCCGACGCTGTCCTGGCAGGCTGCGTCATCGCGTTCGTCCAGAAAGTTGATATGCGCGGAGGAACAGCCCGTCTGCCGGATCATTTCGCTGATCGCCGCAAGCAGCTGTTCGCGCGCACCGGCGTCGCGCGCGAACAGGCGAGGCCCGGTCACCGGCGAGTAGGGCACTGCGCACAGCCACTTCGGGTAGTACCCGCGTCCGTAGTGCGCATAAGCGCGGGCCCATGCGTGGTCGAACACGAATTCGCCATGCGAGTTCGTTTTCAGATATCCGGGCGCTGCCGCGATCAGCGTGTCGTTGTCCCGGACCGTGAGATGACGCGGTGTCCAGCCCCAGTCGTCGCGCAGGCAGCCGTGCTGCTCGAGCCCGGAGAGAAACGCATGGCTTACGAATGGATTGCGCCCCTCGTGCAGGGCGTCCCATTCCGCAGCAGGCACGGCGCCGAGCGAGGACAGCAGACGAACGCTCATTCGCGTCGCGGCGAGCGATAGACATCCGGATCGTGCTTCTGCATATGCCGCTCCGGCTGAGACAGCGGCGTGAAGCCGAGTTTTGCGTACAGCGGCTGCATGTCGCGGGTGACGAGATGCCAGCGGCGCAGCCCCTGCAGGCGCGGGTCGGCCATCAGCGCCTCGACGATGGCGCGGCCGTAGCCGCAGCCACGGTGCTGCGGCAGCACGAAGACATCGGCGAGGTAGGCGAACGTGGCCTGATCGGTGACCGCGCGCGCGAACGCGACCTGGCGACCATCAAGGTGGCCGCTGCGGCAGATCGAGTTCCGCAATGCGCGATCCAGCGTTTCAAGTGGAATACCGGCGGCCCAGTAGGACTCGCCGGACAGGAAACCATGGATCAGCGCGAGATCGAGATCGTCGAAATCAGCGCTGATCCGCAGCATGGCCGATCAGCCTTCCTTGTCCAGAAAACGCTCCGCGTCGAGTGCGGCCATGCAGCCGAAGCCCGCCGAGGTGATCGCCTGGCGATAGACCTGGTCGGCGACATCGCCGGCAGCGAACACGCCCGGGACCGAGGTCTGGGTGGCGTTGCCGTCGAGGCCGGTCTGGATGTTGAGATAGCCGTTCTTCATCGCCAGTTGGCCTTCGAACAGCGTGGTGTTCGGGGTATGGCCGATGGCGACGAAGAAGCCATTGACCGCGATGTCGCGGGTGCTGCCGTCCAGCATCGACTTCACGCGCATGCCGGTGACGCCGCCATCGTCGCCCAGCACCTCATCGACGGTGTGATGCCAGACGGTTTCGATCTTGCCCGCCTGGACCTTGGCGAACAGTTTGTCCTGCATGATCTTCTCTGCGCGCAGGGTGTCGCGACGATGCACGAGATAGACCTTGCGCGCGATGTTCGACAGGTACAGCGCTTCCTCGACGGCGGTATTGCCGCCGCCGATCACGGCGACATCCTGATTCTTGTAGAAGAAA
This sequence comes from Lysobacteraceae bacterium, assembly GCA_049296025.1. Classification (GTDB taxonomy): domain Bacteria; phylum Pseudomonadota; class Gammaproteobacteria; order Xanthomonadales; family Xanthomonadaceae; genus Lysobacter_I. Next base: position 23,543 of record JBAQRU010000236.1, read on the forward strand.
CCGTCGCAGGTGGCGCAGGCGGAGACGCCGCGGCCCTTGAACGCTTCCTCGGACGGAATGCCGAGGTACTTGGCGGTGGCGCCGGTGGCGATGATCAGCGCGTCGCAGGTGTATTCGCCGCTGTCGCCCTTCAGCCGGAACGGGCGCTGCGACAGGTCGGCGGTGTGGATGTGGTCGAAGATCACTTCGGTGTCGAACCGCTCGGCGTGCGCCTGCATCCGCGCCATCAGATCCGGGCCCATCAGGCCGTGGGCATCGCCCGGCCAGTTGTCGACTTCGGTGGTGGTCATCAGTTGCCCACCCATCTGCAGCCCGGTGATCACCACCGGCTTGAGGTTGGCGCGCGCGGCGTAGACGGCGGCGGTCCAGCCGGCGGGGCCGGAGCCGAGGATGACCAGTTGGGTGTGCTTGGAAGTGCTCATGGGGTCTCGGGATCGGAAGAAAGTACGGCCCGGAACCGGTCCGGGCGAGCTGTCAGACATTGTAGACAACACGGGTCGAATCAAGGCGTCCGGTCGCCGCAGTCGGCGCTATGCACGGAACGCTGTATCGCGATCGGGCGTCGCGCGCTTACCAGTCGTCGTGGCCGGGCAGCAGGCCGCGCAATTCCGCATCGGTGAGGTTGCGCCACTGGCCGGGCTTCAGATGACCAAGCTTGATGTTGCCGATCCTGACCCGCAGCAGTTGTTTCACGCGCAGGCCGAAGTGCGCCGCCATCAACCGGATCTGCCGGTTCAGGCCCTGCACCAGCACGATCCGGAACCCGCTGTGGCCGAGCTTGCCGGTTTTGCAGGGCAGGGTGACCTCGCCGTGGATTGGCACCCCTCGGCTCATCCCGCGCAGGAATTCGTCGGTGACCTGACGGTTCACCACCACCAGATACTCCTTCTCCAGCTTGTTCTCGGCGCGCAGGATCGCGTTGACGATGTCGCCGTTGCTGGTCAACAGGATCAGACCTTCCGAATCCTTGTCGAGCCGGCCGATCGGAAAGATCCGCTGCTGGTGATCGACCAGATCGACGATGTTGTCCTTCACGTCGGCCTCGGTGGTGCTGGTCACGCCCACCGGCTTGTTCAGCGCGATGTAGACGTGGCGGCGTTGACCCTTGGCCGCTGTCCGCGCCTTCAGCGTCTGGCCGTCGATCTGGACCGTATCGCCTTCGCCGACCTCGGACCCGACGCGCCCACGCTGCCCGTTGACCGTGACCCGGCCTTCGCCGATCAGGCGGTCGGCTTCGCGGCGCGAGCAGTAACCGGTGTCGCTGATGTGTTTGTTGAGGCGCATAAGTGGCAATGAAGGAATAAGCCGTGCATCGTAGCCTGTAGGCCGCACGAAATCCCGCCCGAAGTCCCGCCGAATCATCTCGTGCGGCATCGAGGATGCCTGTAAGATCAGCCCCCTAGACGCACTTTCTCAGGTATCCGGACACGGTGGCACGCGAGCTTTCCGACCGCAGCAGCAAACCCCGTCGCGCCGCCGTGGCCGAGACTCCCAAAGCGAGTCCGTTCCGGCAGCGTCTGGTGCGCGATATCGCGCTGATCATGATCGCGCCGTTCCTGCTGTACCTGCTGGTCTGTCTCTTCACCTTCTCGCCCGCAGATCCGGGCTGGTCGCATTCTGGCAGCGTGACCGCGCCGCTGCAGAACGCGGGCGGTCGGGTCGGCGCGTGGTTGGCTGATGTGCTGCTGTACCTGTGCGGCTATGTCGCCTTCCTGCTGCCGCTGATTCTCGGGGCGATCGCCTGGATCGCGCTGTTCGGAATGGACACCGACGGCGATGGCGATGCGGATCTGGGGCCGGCGCTGCGGTTGGTCGGCATTGTCGGGTTCCTGGTCGCAGCCACGGGCCTGTTGTACGTGAAGATCGGCGCGGCGCCGGATTTCTCGGCGGGGGCAGGCGGCATTCTCGGTCGTCTGGTCGGCGATTCGCTGTTCCGTGGCTTCGGCCCGGTCGGGGTGAATCTGTTCCTGATCGCGCTGCTGCTGATCTCGATCACCCTGGCCACCGGCCTGTCCTGGCTGGCGGTGATGGACCGCATCGGCGCGCTGGCGTTGAAGATTCCGCCGCTGTTCCGCAAGGGCACGCAGCAGGCAGCCGAGTGGCAGCAGGTGCGGGCCATGCGCGAAGAGCGCGAGGAAGTGCGCAAGGTCGATACCGAGAAGCGCGCCAAGCGCGAGCCGGTGAAGATCGAGCCGCCGCCCGCGCCGGTTGTCGAAAAGAGCGAACGCGCCAAGCGCGAGCAGCAGATTCCGCTGTTCCACGTCGCCGATGGTTCCGGCATTCCGCCGCTGTCGCTGCTGGACGACCCCAAGCCGCAGCCCAAGGGCTACGACGAGGACACGCTGGAAACGATCTCGCGCCAGATCGAATTCAAGCTCAAGGATTTCCGGATCGAGGCGCAGGTGGTCGGCGCGTATCCCGGGCCGGTGATCACCCGCTTCGAGATCGAGCCGGCGCCGGGCGTGAAGGTCAGCCAGATCAGTTCGCTCGACAAGGACATCGCTCGGGGCCTGAGCGTGAAGTCGGTGCGCGTGGTCGACGTGATTCCGGGCAAGTCGGTGATCGGTCTGGAAACGCCGAACACCAAGCGCGAGATGATCTATCTCAGCGAACTATTGCGCTCCAAGGAATACGACAAGTCCGCGAGCCCGCTGACCCTGGCGCTGGGCAAGGACATCGCCGGGCGGCCGACGGTCGCCGATCTCGCGCGCATGCCGCATCTGCTGGTCGCCGGCACCACCGGCTCGGGCAAATCCGTGGCGGTCAACGCGATGGTGCTGTCGCTGCTGTACAAGGCCAGTGCGAAAGAGCTGCGGATGCTGATGATCGACCCGAAGATGCTGGAGCTCAGCGTCTACCAGGGCATTCCGCATCTGCTGGCCCCGGTCGTCACCGACATGAAAGAGGCCGCGAACGGGTTGCGCTGGTGCGTGGCCGAGATGGAGCGCCGTTACAAGCTGATGAGCGCGGTCGGTGTGCGCAATCTCGCCGGCTTCAACAAGAAGGTGAAGGACGCGCAGGACGCCGGCCAGCCGATGCTGGACCCGCTGTTCCGGCCGAATCCCGAACTGCAGGAAGCGCCACCCACGCTGGAGCCGATGCCGTTCATCGTCATCTTCATCGACGAATTCGCCGACATGATGATGATCGTCGGCAAGAAGGTCGAAGAACTCATCGCCCGGCTGGCGCAGAAGGCGCGCGCCGCCGGCATCCATCTGATTCTCGCCACCCAGCGCCCGTCGGTGGATGTCATCACCGGCCTGATCAAGGCGAACATCCCGACCCGCATCGCGTTCCAGGTGTCGAGCAAGATCGACTCGCGCACCATCCTCGACCAGTCCGGCGCGGAGACGCTGCTGGGTCACGGCGACATGCTGTACCTGCCACCCGGCACGGCCTTGCCCGAGCGCGTTCACGGTGCCTTCGTCAGCGACGAGGAAGTGCATCGCGTGGTCGAACATCTCAGGCAGACCGGCGGCGCGCCCGACTACGTCGAAGGCGTGCTCGAAGAAGTCCAGACGATGGGCGATGGCGTGGTCGTCGGTCCCACCGGCCTGCCCGAAACCGGCGGTGGCGGTGGCGACGAAAGCGATCCGCTGTACGACGAAGCGGTGAAGATCGTGACCGAAAGCCGCCGCGCGTCGATCTCGGGCGTGCAGCGCCGGCTGAAGATCGGCTACAACCGCGCCGCGCGACTGGTCGAAGCAATGGAAGCGGCGGGCGTGGTGTCGCCGCCCGAGCACAACGGCGACCGCACGGTGATCGCGCCACCGCCGCCGAGGTGAGCCTCATTGGCGGCGACGAGACGCCTTGGCCTGTGTCGGGTCATTGTCTGGATTACTGTTCTTCGCACGGCCACGTATTTTCGACCTTGTAGATCGATGTCTGGCCCCAATGCAGATAGCCGGTACAGGTCCAGCGTTCGTTACCGATGCGTGTGCTGAGACTCGCGTCGCTGTAATAAGTGACGTCGTACACCCCGCCGTATGGTGGGAATCTGGCGACGGCGGCGCCAACCGAACACAGTCCACAGACCGTGAGTATTCCCGCGATGATCCACTTCATCTTCATGATCGTTCCCTGTTCTGATGTAACTGCTTGTTGCGCCTCGAACGTAGTCGCTTGCGTTCATTGCGACTGTGACTCCTGCAGCAGATTCCTGTTCAGCCTCGGCCGTTCAGACTCCCGCCTAACTTAGATCGAGCCTCCACCGTGACCTTGATTGCCCGTTTCCTTTTCGCCGCCGTGCTGCTTGCCACCGGCACCACCCACGCGGGCGGACGCGAATCGCTCGACACCTTCACCCAAGGCCTGAAAGGCCTTGATGGCCAGTTCAGCCAGCAGGTGTTCGACAGCAAGGGTAAGCGCAAGGAAACCTCATCCGGCCGGGTGGCGCTGTCCGCGCCACGGTTGTTCCGCTGGGAATATCTCAAACCCTATCCGCAGTTGATCGTTGCCGACGGCAAGAAGGTCTGGGTGTACGACCCCGATCTGAAACAGGTCAGCGTGCGTCCGCAGGGCGCGGAGGAGCAGAACAGTCCGCTCGCCGCGCTGATCGATCCGCAGCGGCTTGATCGCGATTTCAACGTCAAGGATGCCGGTCAGAAGGACGGTCTCGAGTGGCTCGAACTCACGCCGAAGCAGGACGATAACGCCGGCTTCCAGAATGCCCGACTCGGCTTCGACAAGCATGGACTCTCGCGCATGCAGATCCTCGACGCGCTCGGTCAGCGCACCGACATCAATTTCACCGGGTGGAAACGCAATCCCGCGTTCACCGCCAGGACTTTCCATTTCACGCCACCGAAAGGCGTCGATGTGGTGGGCGCCCAGTGATGGCGGTTGTTACCGGTCCGCGTCCGGCCGCTTTCCGCGTTGTTCGCGGCATGACTGATTCACGGCTCTGCGCATGGCCCCTCGCTGTGGCCTTGTGCCTCGCGACCTCGACCGTCATGGCGACGGTACCCAAGCCGGCGGCGCCGACGCCGCAATCTTCGAAAGATGCGCTTGCGCACGAACGCGAGACCCTCGACGGCGTGGTCGCGGCTTCGCTGGTCGGCGCGCTGTCCGAACAGCTCGGCGATCGGCCGGTCAAGATCAAACTGAAGCATGTCGATGTCCAGGTCACCAGCCTGCGTGACCGTCTGGTCAGCGGGCAGGGCGAACTGCAGATCGACACGGCGCAGGACTGGATCGGCTTCCGTTTCAGCACGCTCTACGACGCGATTCTGGAAAGCGCCGGCTATCCCGAACTCAGCATCGGCACCGTCGGCCCGGGCGGTCGTACGTTACCCAACGATTCGAGACTCGTGCGCGAGCTCGACGACCGCGTGGTCGGCATGCTGGGCAAGGAGTTCGGCTATCAGCAGGTGCGGCTGCAATTGGACCGGATCGACACCATCGAAGCGGGCACCCGCTATCTGCGCATCGACGCCGACGGAATCGCCGACTTCGGCATCGATGGCACCGCGCCGACGCGGGTCGAAGCGCTTTACGACCGCGAACAGAACGCATGGCTGCGCGTGAGCTACACGCTCGATGGCACGCCGCCTCCGGCGTCGCCTGCACCGATCGGCAGCCGCTGAACGCGCAGGTACCGACCCGAGCCTGTTAAGGTTACCGGTCTCCCTCACGATGTCCGATCCGTGGCCCGGCCAGGCACGCCTCCCTCCAATGCCAGTCTGCTCGACGACCGCGACCTGCTCGCGGTCGATCGCGAGACCATGCGCCCACTCGCCGAGCGCATGCGCCCGCGCACGCTCGACGAGATGGTCGGCCAGCGCCGGCTGTTGGCGGCGGGCACCGCGTTGCGCAAGTCGATCGAAACCGGCCATGTGCATTCAATGATCCTGTGGGGCCCGCCCGGCTGCGGCAAGACCACGCTCGCGCTGCTGCTGGCGCACTACGCGGATGCTGAATTCAAGGCGATCTCGGCCGTACTCGCCGGCCTGCCCGAGGTGCGGCTGGTGCTGGCCGAAGCCGCGCATCGCTTTGCCGATGGCCGGCGCACGGTCCTGTTCGTGGACGAAGTGCATCGCTTCAACAAGACCCAGCAGGACGCGTTCCTGCCGCATATCGAGCGCGGCACGATCCTGTTCGTCGGCGCCACCACCGAAAATCCATCGTTCGAGCTGAATTCGGCGCTGCTGTCGCGTTGTCGCGTGCATGTGATGGAAGCGGTGTCTGCCGACGACATCGCAGTTGCGCTGCAGCGTGCGCTCGACGATCAAGAACACGGGCTGGGCGGTCGTGGCCTGCGCATCGCGGCGGAACAGTTGCAATTGATCGCGACGGCCGCCGATGGCGATGTGCGTCGTGGCCTGACCCTGCTGGAAATCGCCGCCGAACTTGCCGGCGAGAGCGGGGCAGGCGATGCCGATGACCGCGGCGCCGCAGGGACGATCACCGGCACGATCCTCGAACAGGTGCTGGCCGACCGCACCCGGCGTTTCGACAAGGGCGGCGAGCAGTTCTACGACCAGATATCGGCGCTGCACAAATCCGTGCGCAGCTCGAATCCGGATGCGGCGCTGTACTGGCTGGCGCGGATGCTTGATGGCGGCTGCGACCCGACCTATCTCGCCCGGCGCATGACCCGGATGGCGGTGGAGGACATCGGCCTGGCCGATCCGCGCGCGCTGCAGATGGCGATCGATGCCTGGGACACCTTCGACCGTCTCGGCAGTCCCGAGGGCGATCTCGCGCTGGCGCAGTTGGTGATCTATCTGGCCAGCACCGCCAAATCCAACGCGGCCTACAAAGCCTTCGGCGCGGCCAAGCGCGATGTCGTCGAATACGGCACCCAGGACGTGCCGCTGCATCTGCGCAATGCGCCGACCAAGCTGATGAAGCAGATCGGCTACGGCAAGGACTATCGCTACGATCACGATGCCGAGGGTGGTGTCGCGCTGGAACAGACCGGTTTTCCCGATGCGATGGGCGAGCGGGTGTACTACCAGCCGGTCGAGCGCGGGTTGGAGATCAAACTCAAGGACAAACTCGATCGATTGCGCGCGGACCGCACCAGGGCGCGGCGGGCGAAACCGGATCAGGGCGGGGCATCCGAGTGAATGCTGTCTCTGGGACGGTCTCCCGCCCGATGCATCGGAGCATCGACTGATGGTCGCACAGTGGTGGCAGCAACTGCTGCTGGTTGCGCTGGGCGGGGCGCTCGGCGCGGTCGGGCGGTTTTGGTTGGGCGGCGTGTTGCTGCGGCAGCTCGGCAGTGGTTTTCCGTGGGGCACGCTCACGGTCAATCTCGTCGGTTCGTTCGCGGCCGGCTTCATCGCGATCTGGCTCGAAGGCCGTGGACCGGCCGCGCTGTACTGGCGCGCATTCCTGATCGTCGGCGTGCTGGGCGCGTTGACCACGTATTCGGCGCTGATGCTGGAATGTCTGCTGTACGCCAGATCGCAGCGCAGCGGGCTGATGTTCGGGTATCTCGCGATCACGCTCGTGGCCGGGCTCGGTCTGGTCTGGCTGGGTGCCCGGGTGGCTTCGGGGCTGAGAATGACCTGACGCATGATTGCTCGACGCATGTTTGCCTGATGCGCGCATGCGGAGTTTTCCGACAGTGCCTGTCGGAAACGACCGGCAGACCGTCTGCGCCACGATCCCTATCGTGGAGTCCTCGCCACGACACGGCTTTCGCCGAGGACATCACCCATGCCGTTCCACGCTTTTCTTCGACTGCCGACGCTCGCGTTGATCGCAGCCTGTCTGCTGCCCACAGCACAGGCCAGCGCGCAGGAGATCCATACCTGCATCGATGCCAAGGGCAGGAAAAGTTACCAGAACATGCCCTGTGCCCCCGAGCACCGCACCGCGTCGGTACGCCATTACGAGGCCAAGCCGGAAGATCCGGCGATCGCATCGCGCACAGCGGCGATCCAGAAGGAGATGGATCGTCGCAACCATTCCAGCGGCAAGGTGACCATCGTTCGTACCGGCGCCACGCGCCGCGCGGCAGGCCCGACGCTGTGCCAGGCCGCGAAGGCGAAGCGCAAGGCAACGCTCGATCGCGTCGGTTTGAAGCGCAATTTCGAACTGCTCAGCCAGCTCGATTCCGAGGTGTGGGAGGTCTGCAAGGGATTTTGACAGCCGCTTGCCTGCGGTCGCGTGTCGCGCATAGCGGACGGATTGTCTGGTTCGGCTCGCCCCTTTTGCGCCACCGTCTCCCCGCGATGCGGAGAGAAGGAGAGCTGCAGGCGCTGCGGTTGGTGTTCTATCGCGATTCGCCTCAGGGAAACCTTGGATCGATCGCTTCCTGTTCGATCCGGATTGGTGTCTGCTGCAGTGCGGAGGCGATCTGCGGCCATCCCGCCTTGTCGGCCCAATACGTCATTTTCTTCAGGCATGCGGCCGATGGCGCTTCCGCATCCAGCGCAGCGGTGTCGAAGTCCTGCGGCGACATCAGCCAGGGCAACAGGTGTCTGCCGTCAGCGTTCGCGACCGTCGCAAGCTGCGCGGCGATCCTGAAACCACCTTCATCGATATCGCCCCAGTGATAGAGCCTGCAGTCCGCAGGCAAAGATCCGAGCAGGCGCGCGAAGAAGGCCCGCCAGGCCGGCGAGGGCATGCCGCCGGTGTAGATCAGCAGCGCATCCCCATCGTGTAATGCGCCATCGGGCAATGCGCGTGCTGCGTCGTGGAAGCTGGTGAGGTTCTCGATGGTCAACACGTAGCGCGCCTTTGTTTCGATGGTGCGCACGGCGTCGACCGGCAGGCCGAGATACGGCCGGCACAGCGCGATGGTCGCCTCCGGCAGGATCGCCGATCCCTGTCCCGCGACCAGCACCGGCTGCGGTTCGCGACGCAGGCCGAGCGCCGACCAGATCTGCGCGTTGTCCAGGCCCGATGCCGTCAATTCGCCGGTCAGCAGCAGGTCGAGCCACGGCGACAGCGCTTCCAGCCGCTTGCTGTCGCGGAAGATGCGGACGCTCTCGCGCCGGAGCAGGCGCTCCTGGGTGTCGTCGCCGCGACAGGCCAGCACCGCCTTCGCGGCATCGGCGATATCGCCTGCGGCTTCGGGGCCATGACCACGGACCTGACGGCCGCGTGCCCAGGCATCGAGTACCTCATGCACGACCGGAAATGCCGCAGCGCTGTCGGCAAGCTGCGTGTCGGCGTCGGCCACCCGTGTGCTGAGCAGAGCCACATCCAGATGCGCACCGAGCCGTTCAAGACTGACGAGCTGCAGCCGCAGCAGACGCGGATGCTCGCCTCCGAAGCGCTCGCGTTCGACGGAGATCGCCCCGGCGCGTACCGCGAGCGCGATCTCCGCGTCGAAGGTTTCGATCTCGCTCAAGGTCCGCAGCGTGGCGTATTCGGGACATTTGGCCGCTGTCACCGGCAGCGACAGCGCTTCTTCGGATTTTGCCTGCGATCGCGCGCGTTCGCCGCTGCGCAGCAAGCGCATCAACGCCTGCTGCGCGGGACTCACGCGGTGCGCTCCGCTTCGATCCGGGCATTCTCGATCCGCGCGATCTCCGCTTCCAGCAATTCCGGATGCAATGCGAACTGGTCGCTGTGCAGCAGTGCACGGCCGGCGTCGGTCACGCGGATGCGCTCCACCTGCAGCAGCGGACCATCGCGGAACAGTTCGATATAGCTGTCGAGCACGCCGGTCAACGTGCCCTGCGCGGTGTCGGGCGCGGCCAGGATCAGCTGCAGGCCGAGCGAACGCAGGTATTGCGTGGTGGCGCGGGCGTTCTGGGCGTCGATCTTGTCGCCGAATTCGTCGAGCATGATCAGGCCGAGCCCGCCCTGCTGGCCGTCGCGCTTGCCATAGGCCGCCGCCAGCGCGGCGCCTGCGATCACGTACATCGGCGCGCGGTGTTCGCCGCCGGACCCCGAACGCATGCGTTCGCTGAGCGTGCCGATGACGCGACCGTCCTGCTGGATGTTGACCTCGAACGCGAAGAACCGGCGGTAATCGTCGAGCGGCGAGGGGGCATTGCCGCGACCGCCGATCTTTTCCTCGATGATGTCGCGGAAGGCCTCCGGCACTTCGCCCGCGCTGCCGAACAGCGTGTCGGTCTCGCCGACATCCGACACTCTTTCGATGAAGCGGTACAGCTCCCTGAACTCGGGTGCGATTTCGTAATGGAACTTGTAGCGCTCGTTGTTCGAGAACACCGGGCTGCTCATCAGCGTCCGGTTGAGGATCTGGATCTGATGCTTCAGGCGGGTGAAGTTGTCGTACAGCGCCGACGCCACATTCGAGCGGAAGGTTTCGACCGCCGTGGCGTAGGCCTCATCGGCCATGGCCTGATGCTGGACCAGTTCGGTGCCCTTGAGGTAGGCGATTTCGCCGCGCAGCAGCGCATCGGCCTTGCGCCAGTCCTGCGGTTCGACATCCAGCGCGATGCCGTGGTCCTTGGCGTACTGCGCCAGACCGGACCAGGCTTCGGGCAGCACGGCGTTGAGCGCTTTTTCGGCATCGTCGGCGCGGTGCAGGCAGCGGGCGATGCGATCGCCCAACTCGGGATACTTCGCGTCGAGTTCGTCGCGATGCTGCTCGACCAGATTCGGATCGACATCGGGATGCCGGAACGCATCCACCGCCGCGCGCGCGATGCGTTCGCTCTCGGCGTTGAGCTGATCCAGCAGGACCTGCGCTGCGGTCGCCTTGCCCTGGATGACGGCTTCTTCGCCGACGAGTTTTTCGACCAGTGCTTCCAGTGCATCGCGGCGCTGCAGGCAGGCCTGCGCGTGTTCGCTCAGCTGGATCAGATCCGGATCCGTCTGTGCGGCGCGGCTGTCGCACAACGCGCGGTAGCGTGCGGCGGCTTCGCGGTGTTTCAGCAGCAGGGCGTGAATCGCCTGCGCCGCATGCTCCGGGCTGCCGATGCGCGTCCACTCGGCGACGCGCGCATCCAGCGTCTGCCATGCGGCTTCGAGCCGGCGGATGTCCTGATCGGCGCGCTCGATCTCGTCGCGCAGCAGCTTGAGCCGTTCGCGGTTGTCGGAAGCGCCGATCTTCAACTCGCTGGCGGCAGGCAGGCGCAGACGTTCGACGCCGCCGCCTTTCACCACCAGACCGTCGCGGCTCATGCCCTGTTTCGCGCGAACGACTTCGGCTTCGGTTTCGATGCAGCGCAGTTCGCCGAGTTGGCGGCGCAGGTAGGCGAGGGCGTCGTCGTCGCCGCGCAGCAATGCGCAGACGTGTCCGTCGCTGGGACGCATGTCGGCGCGCGATTGACGCGCCTGGCTGGTCAGCGCGATCTTCACCCCGTACACGGCGCGTCCACCGTGCAGCGAGCGATACAGTATCACCGCGCGCTCTTCGTGTTCGGCGGGCACCAGCAGCGCTTCGACGTGGCTGCGCAGGTAGGCTTCGATCGCGCCCTGCCAGGCCGGGTCGGTCACCTGCACCAGATCGCAGACCGGGCGAGTGGGAATGCCTTCCTCTTCGAAATAGCTCATCAGCCGGATCACGTCCGGGCGCAGCTCGGCCTTGCCGGCATTGAGACGCTTCTGGTTCTGCCGGGCGTTGTCCGCGCGTCGGCGCGCGGCATCGAGTTCGCTGCGCAGTTCGTGCGCGCGGGTGGCGACCATCGCCATGGTCGGCGTCGCAAGCGACATCGCGGACAGCAGTTCCGCATGCAGTGCGTCCGGCGGCAGATCGATGTCGGCATCGGTCGGCAGTTCGGAGAGCTGCCGGAACAGCACGCCCCACGGCGCAGCGGCACGGGCCAAAGTGGCGGTGTCCAGTCCCGGCAGTTCCAACTTAGACACCGCCGCCAGCTGGTCGCGGACGAAGCCGGTGTTGCGCATCAGCTCGCGTTTGAGCTGGGTCAGCTCGTCGCGGTCGCGGCCGGCGATCTGATCGAACGAGGCCTGTTCGCTGTAGCCGCGCGTGCCCTGCAGTCGTCTTTGCGCGTCCTCGGCCTGCTGGCGCGCGGTGGCGCGGTCGCTGCGCGCCTGTTCCAGCGCGCGCGCCGTCCGCTGGTGCGCATCGAGCACCTGCGTCAGCGCGTCTTCGGCGGCATCGACCTGCTCGCTGTGGCCATCACGGCGATATTCGGCGCCGAGCGCGCGGTACGAGGCGGAGCGCGTCGCCTGTCCGGCGACTTTGCGATACAGGACTTCGACGGTTTCCGCAGCGTCGATACGACG
>JBAQRU010000237.1:0-20159 GCA_049296025.1 Lysobacteraceae bacterium
GGTCGGGGCTTCCGGCACACCTCGCAACTGACCTGTTCACCCGGCTTCGCTATAGTCCCCGGCATGCGAATTCCCCCTCCCAGTACCCTCGTGGGCCTGCTCGCCGCCCTCCTGCCGGCCGCCTGCACCGCCCAGACTTACGACCCCACCCTTGCCCAGACACGAGCTGCGCTGGACGCCGCCGAGCGCGGCCAGTCCGAAACCGCGCCGCTCCCGGCCGGCCACCCGCTCGCCGGCTGGGTCGAATACGCCGGCCTGCGCAAGACCATCGACACCCTGCCCGCCGCCGATGGCCGGGCGTTCCTGAGCCGATATCGCGGCCAGGCCGTGGCCGAAACCTTCCGCGAGCAGTGGCTGGCCGTGCTCGCCAAGCGCGAGGATTGGCCCAGCTACCGCAGCGCCTGGTCGGCATCGGTCAAAAGCAGCGTCCTGCGCTGCGCCGAACTCAACGCCCGTCAGGCGCTGGGCGCGACCGGCGCCGATTGGACCGCCGACGCCCGGGCACTCTGGCGCAGCACCGGCAAATCGCTGCCGAAAGAGTGCGATGCGCCGATGGCGGTGCTTGCCGCCAACGGCGGACTTGAGCCCGCCCTGCGTTGGGAGCGGATCGAGAAAGCCGCCGCCGAATCGCAGCCCGGCGTCATGCGCGCCGCCGCACGCGGCCTGCCCGCCGAAGAATTCGCGCTGGCGAACGATTACGCCGCTTTCCTCGAATCCGTCCACGATCGCGCGCTGAGCTGGCCGAAGACGCCGCGCAGCCGCCTGATCGCCTCGTACGGTCTGGCGCGACTCGCCAAATCGCTGCCGCAGTCCGTGGACACCACGCTGCCGAAATTCGCGGACGCACTCGGCTTGGGCGAAGAAGAGCGCGGCCGGGCGCTGTATCAGGCCGCGCTGCAGACCGTCGCCTCCTATCTGCCGGATTCGGCGCGCCGTTTGAACGCGGTGCCCGATGTCGCCTACGACGCGCGCCTGCACGAATGGCGGGTGCGCGAAGCGATGGCACGCTCGGACTGGAACGCCGCGCTCGCAGCGATCCGCAAGATGGGTGCGGAACAACGCCGCGACTCGCGCTGGCGCTATTTCGAAGCGCGCCTGCTCGAAATCGGCGGCGACAAGGCCAACGCCGCGATTCTGTATCGCGACGCCGCCAACAAGCCGGAGTTCCACGGTTTTCTCGCCGCCGACCGCATCGGCGCGCCGTACGCGCTGTGTCCATGGACGCCGAAGACCGATGCCGCCGCGAAAACCGCTGTCGCGCGCGACCCGGCGATGGTCCGCGCAATGCAGTTGTATCGACTCGAACGCGCGACTTGGGCCGAACGCGAATGGAACGACGCGCTGGCACGGTTCACGCCCGAGCAGCGCAGGATCGCTGTCGATATCGCCCAGGACAACGGCTGGTTCGATCGCGGCGTGTTCGGCCTGATCAATGTCGGCGGCAAGTCGTATCCGGAAGAATCGCGGCTGTACGAATTGCGCTTCCCGCTGCATCACGACAGCGCGATCCGCCGCGAAGCCGCGAAGCACAACATCGATCCGACCTGGGTCGCGGCCGAGATCCGCGCCGAAAGCGTGTTCAATCCCAAAGCGCGTTCGCACGCCGATGCGCGCGGCCTGATGCAGGTGCTGCCCGGCACCGGCGCCGGCATCGCGAAACGCCTGGGCCTGCCGTGGCGCGGCGGCGAGAGCCTCTACGAACCCGAGTTCAACATCAGCCTGGGCACCGCCTATCTGCGTGAACTCGAAGACAAGTACGGCATGACCTACACCGCCATCGCCGCCTACAACGCCGGCCCCGCGCCGGTGGCGCGCTGGCGGTCGCAGCGCCCGGAGATGGATGCGGATTTCTGGATCGAAACCATCAGCTACAAGGAAACCCGCGATTACGTCGCGCGCATCCTCGCCTTCAGCGTGATCTACGACTGGCGGCTCAACGGCAACGCGATGCCGATCACCGACCGTCTCGCCGGGCGCATCGTCGATACGCGCAAGAAGTTCGTCTGTCCGCTGCCACCGGAGCTGCCCGCGCCGCCGACAGCAGCACCGACGCCCGCACGCAAGGCACAGCGATGAGTCGCACGATCGCCGTCCTCGGCGGCAGCGGTTTCGTCGGTCGCGCGCTGGTCGCGCGCCTGCTTGCGCAGGGCGATCGAGTCCGTGTGCCGTCGCGCAACGCAAACGCTGCTGCACGCATCCCCGCAGGCGCGGAGCCGCTGGTCGGCGATGTGTTCGACGGAGCATTCCTGCGCAAGACCTTCGAACGCGCCGATGCGGTGATCAATCTCGTCGGCATCCTCAACGAGCGCGGCGACGACGGCCGTGGATTCCACAGGGTCTATGTCAAACTCGCCGACACGATGATCGCAGCGATGCAGGCGACCGGCGTACGCAGGCTGCTGCAGATGAGCGCACTGCACGCGGGCGACGGCGACAGCCATTACCTCAGGGCGCGCGGCGAAGCGGAAGCCCTGGTCCGCGCATCCGCGCTCGATTGGACATTGTTCCGCCCTTCGGTCATCGCCGGCCCCGGCGACGGACTGTTCTGCCGCTTCGCGCAGTTGCTGCGCTTCGCGCCGGCCTTGCCGATCGGCCGCGCCGATGCCCGCTTCCAGCCGGTATGGATCGGCGATGTCGTCGACGCTTTCCTCCGCGCGCTTGATGACGACACCACGGTCGCTGGAAGCTACGATCTGGTCGGACCCGAGGTGATGACGCTGGCGGAGGTCGTGCGCCTCACCGCACGGACAAAAGGCTGGACCCGTTTCGTCGTGTCGCTGCCGGATGTCCTCGGCCGCATGCAGGCGGAAGTCGGCGAACATCTACCGGGCAAACCGATCAGTCGCGACAACTGGCGTTCGCTGCAGCGCGATTCGACCAGCGACGACAACGGGCTGCCGAAACTCGGCATCATCCCGACCGATGTGCGCGGCAAACTGCCCGGTATCCTCGGCGCCGCCGCATAATCCACACTCCGCCGCCACATCCAAACGAGGACATCGCCATGGGACTGCTCGACGGCCTGCTGGGCCACGCTGGCGAAAAGCCGCTGGAAAAGATCGAAGAAGAATTCGCGCCGCTGCTCGCGCCGGGCGAGACGCTGCAGCGCGCGTTCGCGCTGATCCGCGACCTGATCGTGTTCACCGACCGTCGCGTCATCCTGGTGAACAAGCAGGGCGTGACCGCGAAGAAGACCGAGTACCGCAGCATCCCTTATCGCGCGATCACGATGTTCTCGCTGGAGACCGCCGGTCATTTCGATCTCGAAGCCGAACTGCGCATCTGGCTGTCGGGTCAGGCGGCGCCGATCGAACTGCATCTCGGCCGCAACTCCGGCGCGCAGCAGATCATCGCGCTGTTGGCGCAGCACGCGCCGAAGTAATCACGACTGTACTGAAGCAACGATTGCAATGAAGACCTATCTCGTCGGCGGCGCAGTGCGCGACAAATTGCTGGGCTTGCCCTGCGGCGATCAGGATTATGTCGTGGTCGGCGAAACGCCGGAGTCGATGCTCGCCGCAGGTTTCAAGACCGTCGGCAAGGACTTCCCGGTGTTCCTGCACCCGCAGACCGGCGAGGAATACGCGCTGGCGCGCACCGAACGCAAATCCGGTCGCGGCTATCGCGGTTTCGTGGTCCACGCCGAACCGACAGTGACGCTGGAAGACGACCTGATCCGTCGCGATTTCACCATCAATGCGATCGCCGAAGCGGCCGATGGCACGCTCGTCGACCCCTACGGCGGCAAGCGCGATCTCGACGCGCGCATCCTGCGTCATGTCGGCGAGGCCTTCGTCGAAGATCCGCTGCGGGTGCTGCGCGCGGCGCGGTTCATGGCCCGCTTCGCGTCGCACGGGCTCACGGTGGCGCCGGAAACGATGGCGCTGATGCGCGGGATGGTCGCGGCGGGCGAACTGGCCGATCTCGTCCCCGAGCGCGTCTGGCAGGAACTGTCGCGCGCATTGGCTTACGCCCGTCCGTCCGCCTTCCTGCGCACGCTGCACGACAGCGGCGCGTTGGCGGTGGTGCTGCCGGAAGTGGAAGCGCTCTACGGCGTCCCGCAGCGTGCCGAGTATCACCCGGAGATCGACACCGGCCTGCATACCGAAATGGTTTGCGACATGGCCGCGAAGATCGCACCGGGCGACGATCTGGTCGGCTTCGCCGCGCTGACCCACGATCTCGGCAAGGCGCTGACGCCCAACGATGAATTGCCGAAGCACATCCTGCACGAGGAACGCGGTCTCGACCCGGTGCGCGATTTGTGCGCGCGGCTGAAAGTGCCGGTCGCGCATCGCGATCTGGCGCTTTCCGCATGCCGCGAGCATCTCAACGTGCATCGTCTGTTCGAGATGCGCAGCAAGAGCATCCACGATCTGATCGCACGCAACGACGGCTTTCGCCTGCCGCAGCGGATCGCGCTGCTCGCCAAAGTCTGCGAAGCCGACAAACGCGGTCGCGGCGGCATGTCGGAATCGGATTATCCGCAGGCCGCGGAATTGTTGAAGCTGCATGCGGCGGCGCAATCGGTGCGCGGCGCGGATGTCATGCGGGAAGGTCTGCAAGGTCCTGCGCTGGGCGAAGCGCTGCGGGTGGCGCGAATCGATGCGATCCGGCGGGCAAGAGCAGAAAAACAATAAATCACGATGACCGGCTGTCGAACCTCAACAGCAGATCCCGCCACGGCGTCAACTGCGTCGCGAATCCCGCGATCACACCCAGCGTATTCGCCAATGCGTCCATCCCGCCCATCATCCGGTCGGCGGTCAGCGCGCCCTGCGCATACTCCAGGCCGATGCCCATGAGCACCAGCGCGATACCGACGCTGAGCAGCGAGCGCCAGCGTGGATACAGTTGCACCGCGCCAGCGGACAACACGGCGTAGGAAAAAAAATGCTCCAGTTTGTCGTTCATCGCCGGCAGCGTTTGCAGCGACGAACCCGGCAACAGCGAGAACACCACGACGGTCGCGATCGCGACGCACCACAGCCCCGACCAGAGCAGCGGATGACGAAAGGGTTTCAGCGACCGGCCGAAACGACGGCGGGGAATGCGGCTTGGAGACATCCGTACGCGCTCAGAGACGGTAACTGAGATCGCCAGCGACGAAGGCGTGCGCCAGACTCGACTTGCGCGCAAAGCCGATCGCCTGGAAGCGTTCGCCCATTTCGCCCGGCAAGGTCAGCTTCTTGACCTGTTGACGCAGCGCATAGCGCTCGGTTTCATCGGCGGCGCCGCTCTCGTGCTCCGCCAACCGTTGTTCCAGACCGTTGCCGATCAGGAAGCTGGCCTGCGAACAATAGCCCGCGAATTCGAAGCCGGCGCTGGTGCCCGCTTCGGCGAGCGCGGTGAAATCGACGGAGACGGTGACATCCTGCAAACCGACCCGTGCGAAGACGTTGTCGACCAGTCGATGACGATGGAACGCGCGCAAGGTGCCGTCTTCGCGCCGCGGGTCGTAATACTCGCGGCGCGGATAACCGTAGTCGATGAACAATATCGCGCCCGCATCAAGACCGCCGGTGACTGCCTGCAGCCAATATGGCAGTTGCGGCAACACCTCGGAACGATAGCCGTTCTTGAACTTTCCCTCGCACTGGCGCTCGACATGGCGCACCGCTGCGCTCAGCAGCGCATCGGCCGGACGGTCCATGCGCACGAAGCCGCCCTGCGCGTTCAGCGCGACATGCTCTTCATGGATTTCGCCTTCGATCACCGCGAACCGCGACGTCGGCAGTGCGTCGATCACTTCGTTCGCGAACACCACACCGTTCCAGCGCGTATTGATCGGCGACTGCAGCCATTCGACCCGCGCGAAAACATCGGGCGCGAACCGGGCACGCAGGCGCTCCTGCTGGCGCTCGCGAAGATCGGCGCTGGGCTCGAGAATGGCGTAACACGCGGGCATCGACTGCAGCGCGAGCAGACGCTCGATCGCAGCCTCGGCGAACGCGCCGCTGCCGCCGCCGATTTCCAGGAACACCGCATCGTCACCGATCTGGCGCAACACCGGCACCAGTGCATCGGTGACGCACTCGGCGAACAGCGGCCCCAACTCGGGCGATGTCACGAAATCGCCAGCGGGGCCGAGCTTGGTCGCGCCGGCGCTGTAGTAGCCGAGCCCGGGCGCGTACAGCGCCAACTCCATGAACCGCCAGAAGGGAAGCACACCGCCGTTGCTCGCGATCTGATCGTGAATCAATTCCGTGAGGCGCTCGCTGTGCGCCCGAACATCGGGATCGAGATCGTCATCAGTCAGCATGCGGCAACTCCGTTGCGGTAGCCGCACAGGATAGCGAATCCAGAGCCATGCCGGGCCTCCGTCCCGGATAGTTCGCGGGCTTTCAGCCGCCGCCCTCTTCCTCGCGCATCTTCTTGCGCACGAACCACCAGATGTAAAGGCCCATGACGATCATGAAGGCGATACCGCCGAGGGTCATCCAACCAACGGGCTTGGTGAACAGTTCAGTGACGATGGGATGCACGACGCGACTCCGCGATGGATTGTGGCGAGCATGCGCCGGCGCATGAGTGCACCCCTTGACTATGATCAAATGGGCCGCAATCGCTTGCCCGGTATCCCGACATGTCCCAGCCCCGCCCCGTCGCCTTCGTCACCGGCGCCGCGCGCCGCCTCGGTGCCGCCATCGCGCGCCATCTGCACGCGGCTGGCTATGACGTGTCCCTGCACTATCGGCATTCGGCCGAAGACATGCGCGCATTGATCGCAGACCTGAACGCGATGCGCGCGAACAGCGCGATCGCATGGGCCGCCGATCTCGCCGAATACGACCGCTTGCCCGAGCTGGTCGCCGGCACGGTGGGCCACTTCGGCAGGCTCGACGCGCTGGTGAACAACGCGTCCGCGTTCTCGCCGACGCCATTGGGCACCATCACGCCTGCAGACTGGGACGCGCAGTTCCTGATCAACGCCCGCGCACCGATCATCCTCGCCCAGGCCGCCGCACCGCACCTCAAGATCGCGCGCGGCGCCATCGTCAACCTGACCGACATCTACGCCGAGCGTCCGCTGCGCGACCATCTGGTCTACGGCATGAGCAAGGCTGCACTGCTTGCGGGCACGCGCGCGCTGGCGCTGGAACTGGCGCCGGACGTGCGGGTGAACGCGATCGCACCCGGCGCGATCCTGTGGCCGGAAGAAGGCAAAGCCGAAGCATCGAAGGCCGCGCTGCTCGCACGCACGCCCCTGGGACGGATCGGCACGCCGGAAGAGATCGCCGAAGCGGTGCGCTGGCTGCTGCAAGGCGCGGGGTACACCACCGGGCAGGTGATACGGGTCGACGGCGGGCGGATGCTCGACGGTTGAGCCGTCCGGCGTTGCGCCGGACGGCCCACACGCATCACTTCGGCGCGAATGCCGATTCCAGCGCCATTCCACGGAATTCCGTCGGCGCCTCGTGCGACACCGCATAGCGGTACAGCGCAGCGGAATAAATGCCGCTCAACGCCGCCTGGGTCACCCCCAACACCAGCACGCCGATCAGGAACGCCGCCGCGACACCGATCGCCAGCACCATCGACGCCTGCCACGCGAGGAAGGTCGCGAGGATGCCCAACAGCACGACGAAGGTCGTGATCAGGCTGAACGCGGCGCCGATGCCGACATTGCCGATCGCGTTCTCGCCCCAGGTTTTCTTCAACAGCACGACGCTTTCCTTCAAGGCATCGACCGGACCGATCTCGCGATTGACCAGCACCGGCACCACCAGGAACGTCGCCAGCGTCCACGCCATGCCCAGGCCGCTGCCGATCATCCGCACGATCACGTTGTTGTCGCGGTTCTTGAGCGATTGCAGCAGCACGCCGACCGTCGCCGCGATCGCGGCGTAGCCGAGAATCGCCGGCAGCCGCGCTTTCGCCGCGTGGATACCATCGGAGAACGTGGGATCACCGCCTTCGAGCCGGATCGTCGCCGCCGCGACCAGCGCGCTGTTGAAGAACACGATCACGCTGTACTGGCAGAAATAGAAAGCGAAGCCGATCACCGCGCCGAACACGTTGAAACCATCGGCGAACAATTTCAGCGCGAACACCGGCAAGGCGAACGTCGCCAGCACCAGCAACGTGGCCAGCGACGACAGGATCGGGAACAGCATCAGCTCTTTGTCGGCGCGCAGCACCGACGCACTCGCCTTGATCAGGCCCCAACTGCGCGAAAATTTCTCGAACATCGCCTGCGTCCTCCCGGGACACGGTGTGTGGAGGCGTCATCGTGGAGCGAACCGCCAACGTCGACAAGCGCTGGAAGTCACCTCGCGCGGGTGATGGGAGTCACTCGCCGACGTTCGGATCGAATGCGGGTACGAACGGCACGTCGCGCTCGGACGAGTCGGCCCACAGCGCGGCCAGCGCCCGCCCGCTGCGTGGATCGACGAAGTCCGGCGCGATCTCGGCCAGAGGCTTCAGCACGAACGCGTGCTTCAGTTCGTCGCGCGGCAGTCGCAAATGCCCTTTTCCCTCAAGCACCAGGTCGTCGTAGAACACGATATCGATATCCAGCGGCCGGTCGCCGAAGCGCGGCCCGCTGCGGTCGCGGCCGTGCGCATCTTCCAGCGCGTGCAGCCAATCGTTGAGCGCGAACGGATCGAGGCCGGTCTCGATGATCGCAGCGGCGTTGAGGAAATCCGGCCCGTCGAAACCGACCGCCTTAAAGCGGTAGACCACCGATGCGATGACTTCGCCGAAGCGCATCCGCAGCGCAGCGAACGCCGAGCGCAGATTCGCTTCCGGCTGCTGGTTGCTGCCAAGACTGAGATACGCCTTGCCCATCAGAGACGAACGTTCACGGCCTGCTGCGCTCGATCATCACGCCCACCGCGCGCGCGCCGCGCACCGCGCCGGGCTTACTGAGTTTCAGGCGCACATGCGAAACCGCGAATTCGTCGAGGATGATTTCCGCGCAGCGCTCGGCCAGCGTTTCCACCAGCCCGAACGACGACGCCGAAACGTATTCGATCAGCCGCTTGCTCACCGCCTTGTAATTCAGCGTGTCGGCAATGTCGTCGCTGGCCGCCGGCTTGCGGTTGTCGAACGCCATTTCGATATCGAACAGCAGCGACTGGCGGATGCGGCGCTCCCAGTCGTAGATGCCGATCAGCGTCTCGATTTCGAGCGCTTCGATGAAGACTTTGTCCATGAGTTGGAAACAGAAGTGTCCGGAAGGCCAGCATCGTAACCGATGCCCCTGTGGGAGCGGCGGAAGCCGCAATGGCTTGCGGAGAATGGGTCGGCTTTCCATCGCGGCTTCCGCCGCTCCCACAGGAATCGCTCCCACAAACGCGTGCGGCTCACACCAACGGCGTGAGCGTCGCCATATCCCAGCGCGGCGCGACATGCACCGCAGCATCGCTGCGCTGCCCGGCTTCGAGCCGCAAGGCACCAGCGAAAGCGATCATCGCGCCGTTGTCGGTGCACAGTTCGGGGCGCGGAAAGCAGACGCGTCCGCCGCGCTTGGTCGCCATCGCATGCAGGCGCGCGCGCAAGCGCTTGTTCGCGCCCACGCCGCCGGCCACCACCAGCACGTCGCAGCCTGCGGCCTGCAATGCGCGTTCGCACTTGATCGCCAGGGTGTCGACCACGGCATCCTCGAAGCCACGCGCGATATCGGCGCGGGTCGCGTCGCTCTGGTCGCTGTCGCGCCATGCCAGCAGCACCTGGGTCTTCAGACCGCTGAAGCTGAAATCCAGACCGGGGCGGTCGGTCATCGGTCTTGAGAATTTGAACCGGCCGGGCGTGCCATGCTCGGCCAGCGCCGCCAGCTGCGGCCCGCCCGGATACGGCAGCCCCATCAGCTTGGCGGTCTTGTCGAAGGCCTCGCCGGTGGCATCGTCCAGAGTGTCCCCAAGCAGCCGGTAGCTGCCGATGGCATCGACTGCGACCAGCTGGCTGTGACCGCCGGACACCAGCAGCGCGACGAATGGCGGCTGGGGCCGACCGTGAACAGGATCGGGGGCCTCCATCAGCGGGGCCAGCAGATGGCCTTCCATGTGGTGCACCCCGATCGCCGGCAGCTCCAGCGCCCACGCCAGCGACCGCGCCACCCCGGCACCGACCAGCAAGGCCCCGACCAGCCCGGGACCGGCGGTGTAGGCGACGCCATCGAGATCGGTGAGGCACAGGTCGGCTTCGGCCAAGGTCTGGCGGATCAGCGGCAGCAGCTTGCGCACGTGATCGCGGCTGGCCAGCTCCGGCACCACCCCGCCGTACTCGGCATGCAGCGCGATCTGGCTGTAGACCGCATGCGCCCGCAGCCCTGCGGCCCCGGGGAGAGAGGTGTCGTACACGGCCACGCCGGTCTCGTCGCAGCTGGTTTCGATGCCGAGGACTTTCACAGGAGGTGAAGACTGTCGCAAAAGGAGGCCATAGCTTACCGTGCCGGACATCCGGCCCCGCCCCCGAACTTGCGCCGCCGGGGGCAACGCCTTTATCATGCGCGGCTCGCCCGGACGGACCGGGTGGTGCAGCTTTCACCGCACGCGTTCCTTCGCAAGAGCCCGGCCACTGGCCGGCTTCCCAAAAAGCCCGAGATTCCTATGCCCAGCGTCAAAGTCCGCGAGAACGAGCCCTTCGAGTTTGCCCTGCGTCGTTTCAAGCGCACCTGCGAGAAAGCCGGCGTCCTCGCCGAAGTCCGCAAGCGCGAGTTCTACGAAAAGCCGACCCAGGAGCGCAAGCGCAAAGCGGCCGCTGCGGTGAAGCGTCAGGCGCGCCGCACCTCGCGCGACGCGACCAAGCGTCAGCGCATGTACTGAGCCCCACCGGGGCGCAAGTACACCCGATTCCTGCGCAACCTCACCGGTTGCGGCCACAGCGAATCCAGAAGCCGGCCGCGTTCCACGCTGCCGGCTTTTTGTCTTTCCCGGCCTTTCGTTTTTACCCCGGCCCAGTCTGTACGGGCCCTGCACCACGGAGCATCGCCATGAGCCTCAAGCAACGCCTCACCGAAGACATGAAAACCGCGATGAAGGCCGGCGAGAAAGATCGCCTCGGCACCATCCGCCTGATCAACGCCGCGATCAAACAAAAGGAAGTCGATGAGCGCGTCGAAATGGATGACGCGCTGGTGCTGGCGATCCTCGAAAAGATGATGAAACAGCGCAAGGATTCGGTGAGTCAGTTCGAAGCGGCCAATCGCGAAGATCTGGCCGTGATCGAGCGCGCTGAAATGGCGATCATCGAGCAATACCTGCCGGCCAAGCTCGGCGAAGCGGAAGTGCTGGCCGTGATCGATGCGGTCATCACCGCGACTGGCGCCACCGGCCCCGCCGACATGGGCAAGGTGATGGGCGCGATCAAGCCGAAACTCGCCGGTCAGGCCGATATGGGCGAAGTCTCGAAGCTGATCAAGCAGCGTCTGGCCGGCTGAGCATCGCCGCGATGACCGCCGCAACGCCCGTCATCGTCATCCGCCCGGCTGTCGTCGCCGACGCCGGGCGGATCCTCGCCTTCATCCGCGAGCTGGCCGAGTACGAAAAGCTGTCGCACGAAGTCGTTGCCGACGAGGCCGGGCTCGCCGCACAGCTGTTCAGCGAACGCCCGCGCGCCGAGGTGCTGATCGCCGAAGTCGACAGTGCGCCCGCCGGCTTCGCGTTGTTCTTCCACAACTTCTCGACCTTCGTCGGCAAGCCGGGGCTGTATCTCGAAGACCTGTTCGTACGCCCGGCCTTCCGCAGCCTCGGTCTGGGCAAGCGACTGATGCTGCGGCTGGCGCAGATCGCGGTCGAGCGCGACTGCGGTCGCTTCGAATGGTCGGTGCTGGACTGGAACCAACCCGCCATCGATTTCTATCGCAGCCTCGGCGCCATCGGGATGGACGAATGGACCGTGCAGCGGGTCAGCGGCGATGCGCTGCGGGCACTGGCGGCGAAAGCACCGGATTGAACCCGGCCATCTGCAGGCCGCTGCTATACTCGGACCGAATTCAGTCCGAAGCGAGGCCGTCATGAGCGACCCCATCATCAGCCTCAGCGATTTCAAATCCGACGCCAGCCAGTGGCTCAAGCGTCTGCAGGAAGAATCCGACGCCGTGGTGCTGACCCAGAACGGCCGCGCCAGCGCCGTGGTGCAGAGTTACGAGACCTTCCAGCGCCAGCAGCAGGCGCTTTTGATGCTGAAGCTGTTGGCGCAGGGCGAGGCGGATATCGCCGCCGGGCGACTGATCCCGCAGGAAGAGGTCTTCGCCAAACTGCGCGAGCGTTTCGCACCCGACGCATGAGCGATCACGAGGTCTACTGGACACCCACGGCGCTGCAGGATCTGGCATCGATCCTGTCCCACGTCGCCGCCGAAAATCCCGCCGCCGCCGCAGCGGTCATCGACAGGCTTGAAACGCGCGCCGAATCGCTGGGCACGCTCACACCACGCGGCCGCACGGTTCCGGAGTTGCGCGAAATCGGCGTGCACCAATACCGCGAATTGATCGAACGGCCGTGGCGTCTCGTCTACACGGTCGAAGCCAAGCGCGTCGCCGTGGTGGCGATACTTGATTCCCGCCGCGATCTGCAGACCCTCCTGCTCGAACGACTGATCCGCAGCTGACATGGCCCGCATCCCCGACGCCTTCATCGACGACCTGCTCGCCCGCACCGATATCGTGGAGCTGGTCGGGTCGCGCGTGCCGCTGAAGCGCCAGGGCAAGGAATATTCGTCGCGCTGTCCGTTCCACGACGAGCGCTCGGCGTCGTTCACGGTCTCGCCGACCAAGCAGTTCTATCACTGCTTCGGCTGCGGCGCGCACGGCACTGCGATCAGCTTCCTGATGAATTACGACCGCCTCGAATTCCTCGACGCGGTGGACGAGCTCGCCAAGCGTGTCGGCATGGAAGTGCCGCGCGACACCCAGCAGCGCAACGCAACGCCGGACAGCGTCGATCAGTACGCGGCGCTGGACGCGGCGGCGAAGTTTTTCCAGAAGCAGCTCGCGATCAGCGACAAGGCGCGCGGGTATTTCGACCGTCGCGGCGTGGACGAAGCCATCCGCACCCAGTTCGGTCTGGGCTATGCGCCCGACGGTTTCTCGGCGCTGCGCGATGCGCTGGGCACCGATCCGCGACGGATGGCGCTGCTGGAACGCGTCGGCCTGTTCTCGAAGAACGACAAGGGCCACGTCTACGACAAATTCCGCGACCGGGTGATGTTTCCGATCCACGACCGTCGCGGCCGCACCATCGCGTTCGGCGGGCGCGTGCTGGATCCCGAAGACTCGCCGAAATATCTCAACTCGCCGGAAACCCTACTATTCCACAAGGGCCGTGAGCTGTACGGGCTGTGGCAGGTGCGACAGGCGAACAGCAAGATCGAACGGCTGATCGTGGTCGAAGGCTATATGGACGTGATCGCGCTGTTCCAGCACGGCATCACCCAGGCAGTGGCGACGCTGGGCACCGCGACCACGCCCGACCACGCCGAACTGCTGTTCCGCAACGCGCCCGACGTGTATTTCTGTTTCGACGGCGACGCCGCCGGCCGCCGCGCCGCGAGCAAGGCGATGGAATCGGTGCTGCCGCGCATGAAAGATGGACGGCAGGCGTTCTTCCTGTTCCTGCCCGATGGCGAAGACCCGGACACCATGGTGCGCAACGAAGGCAGCGCCGGTTTCGATCTGCGCCTGCGCGACGCGACGCCGCTGTCGACATTCTTCTTCGACGAACTGGGCACGGATGTAAACCTCGGCACGCTCGACGGCAAGGCGCGCATGGCCGAACGCGCGAAACCGCTGCTTGCGCAGATTCCCGACGGCGCTTTCGGCGATCTCATGCGCCAGCGCCTGACCGAGCTCACCGGCGTGGGCGCACGCGTCGCCGCGCAGGCGCAGCCATCGTCGCAGCGCGTCCGCGCACAACCCGCACAGACGCAGAAACGCAGCCTCGTGCGCAGCGCCATCGCACTGCTGCTGCAACAGCCATCGCTGGCGCTCGCGCTACCCTCCACCGACAGCTTCAGCGCCCTGCGCCAACCCGGCGTTTCGCTGCTGGCGGAACTGGTGATGCTGGTGCATGCGCGCCCCGAGATCACCACCGGCGGTGTGCTCGAACACTTCTTCGACCGCGAGGAAATCAACGCACTGCAGAAACTCGCCTCGCAGGACATGCCCGGCGAAGCCGCGCTGTGGCAAAACGAATTCTCCGACGCGATGGCGCAGCTCGAAAAGCAGACCTTGCACCAGCGCATCGACGAACTGCAGGCGAAACAGCGCGAAATGAGCCTCGACGATGAGGACAAAGCGGAATTACGCGCATTGCTGCTGAGCAAACTGCGGCCAAATCCGTGAAAAGCGCCTTTCCAATGTATTGCAATCTCGCGACATCGCTATTGCCTTGGAGCCAGATGCCGCAGCCATCACTCTCCCATTCACTGCACAATCAGAACATTACATGCGCACCATCATCCATGCCTTCGCGTTAGCATTCGCCTGTTGCGTACTGCCGATATTACCGACGTGGGCAGATGATTCGATTGAGTTGATTGCGCAGGACGGAACCCGCAAACGGATCGACGGGGTCACACTCTCCACAATGCCCCGGCAGCAAGTGTCGGCAGGCATTCACGATGGGCCGTTGTCTTCATGGTCCGGCGTAGCCCTTGGGGATTTGCTGGCAGGTGCGAACACTCCGCATGGGGACGCCCTGCGTGGCGCTGCACTGACATGGGTCGTGCGCATCACCGCCGAGGACGGCTATCAGGTCGTGTTCACGCTGTCCGAGCTTGATGCGAACTTCTCGAATCTGCGCGTGTTGATTGCCGATACAAAAGACGGCAACCCACTCGGCAGCGATGGTCCATACCGCTTGATCGTGCCCGGCGACAAGCGCACGGCACGATCGGTCCGCAGCTTGCGCCGTATAGAAATCCTTGACTGCGCCCAGTTAGCCCCAAAGATGCACACACCGGATGCGAGCACACGCTGATGAAGACACCCAAGCTACTCACCGCGCTTCTGCTGTGGCTGGTCGTTGCACTGCCCGCGACATCTCGGACACCGGCATCCGACATCACCGTGTTCGCAGCCGCCAGCATGAAGGAAAGCCTTGATGAAGTCGCAGCCGCATGGACACGCCACAGCGGTCAAGAAGTGCGCGTATCTTATGCCGGAAGCTCTGCGTTGGCACGGCAGATCGAGCAAGGCGCACCGGCTGATCTGTTCATTTCAGCAGATCTCGAGTGGATGGATCATTTGCAGCAACGAAACCTCATCGATCCAAACTCGCGCGCAGAATTGGTCGGCAACCAACTCGTGTTGATCGCGCCCGTCGCATCGCCGTTGAAGAGCGTGAACCTAGCAGATCGCGCGGCGCTGGCAACTGCGCTTGGTGGCGGACGACTGGCGGTTGCGGACACTGCCGGCGTACCTGCAGGCCGCTATGCGATGCAATCGCTCAAATACCTCAAGCTATGGGACGGCGTTTCCACGCGCCTCGCGCAGTCGGAAAACGTGCGCGCTGCGATGGCATTCGTCGCACGTGGAGAATCACCGCTCGGCATTGTCTACTCGACCGACGCGCAGGCTGAACCGAAGGTCAAGGTCGTGGCGCGTTTTCCGAACGCCAGTCATGCGCCCATCGTGTATCCGGTCGCGCGCGTCAGCACGTCAGCGGCTGCGTCCAGCACGGGATTCTTGCGGTTTCTGCGTAGCCGGGAAGCGCAGCGCATCTTCAACCGCTACGGCTTCACCCCGCGTTGACATGATGACCGATGAGGAATTGACGGCCATTGCGCTGAGCTTGCGCATCGGTCTGTGCGCAGTGCTGTTTTCTTTGCCATTCGCGGTCGCCACTGCCTATGTGCTCGCACGCCATCGCTTCCGAGGCAAGATCCTGCTCGACGCGCTCGTTCATCTTCCGCTGATGCTGCCTCCGGTGCTAACCGGCTATGCACTGCTGTTGTTGTTCGGTCGCAACGGCGTGATCGGCGCGTGGCTGGTGCAGACGTTCGGCATCACCATCGCTTTCCGCTGGACAGGTGCGGTCATCGCGGCCGCAATCATGGCCTTCCCGCTATTCGTGCGCGCAATCCGTCTGTCGATCGAAGCGATTCCCCGCGAACTGGACGAAATGGCCGCCGGGCTCGGTGCACGTCCATGGGCGACGTTCCGTCTCGTCATACTTCCACTCAGTCTGCCAGGCATCGTGGCGGGCATGATGTTGGCCTTCGCCAAAGCGCTGGCCGAATTCGGCGCGACCATCACCTTCGTATCGAACATTCCCAGCGAGACGCGCACTATTGCACTTGCGATCCACACGCTCACCCAAGTGCCCGGCAGCGAAAACGGAATCCTGCGCCTTGCCGGCGTCTCCGTGCTGATTTCGATCGGCGCGCTCGTGGGCTCGGAATGGCTGGCGAAGCGCGCCCACCATGGACACAGCAGACACGATTGATCCAGACACGCAACGTAATCGGCGCTTGTTACATCGGCGCACGATGGCGATGTCTGCAGCAATGCGCTGGGCTTACAAAGCCTCCATCACCCGCGCAAAATTCCCACCCAGAATCTTCGCGATCCGTGCATCCGGATGCCCGCGCTTCGACAACATCATCGCAAGCACATCGAAGCGATCCGCACGATTCAGATCAGGAATGAAGGTATGGAGATCCGGCGGGCGACCACGCTCGAACACACCGTCCTCGACCGCGCCGGCAACCCATTCGCGATTGTCTTTTTCATATTCCGGCGTGCGCTCGACCGGGGCGATGCCCGCATCGGTGCCGATACCGACGTGGTCTTCGCCGCAGACGTTCAGCGCGTGCTCGATGTGGCGGATCACGTCGATCGCCATCGGCTGCGTGTCGGTGCGCAGATACGGCCAGAAAATGATCCCGGCGACGCCGCCCTTGTCGGCCAGCGCGCGCAGGGTCGCGTCGTCGGTGTTGCGCGGCAGATCGGCGAGCGCGCGGCAGCCGGTGTGGCTGATCAGCATCGGCGCGCGCGAGGTGGCGATACCTTCGGCCATCGTGCGCGCCGAACCGTGGGCGAGATCGACCACGATCTTTTCCGCATTCAAGCGTTCGACGACTTGATGGCCGAAATTGCTGAGGCCGGCATTGCCCGGCTCCATGCAACCATCGCCGACGAGATTGCGCCGGTTGTGGGTGAGCTGGATCACGCGCACGCCGCGCGCGCGAAACAGCGCGATGCGGTCGAGGTCTTCGCCCAGCGACTCGGTGCCCTGAAAGCCGTAGATCAGCCCGAGTTTGCCTTCGCGCTGCGCGCGCTGCAGATCATCACTGCCGCGTACCGCGAGCAGGTGATCCGGATACCGCGCGGTGATCCTGTCCCACGTGTCGATGGCCGCTTTGGTTTTCTCGAACGCAGCGTCGTCGAACCAGAATCGCCCCGAAGGCGCGAGGGTCAGGACGATGCCGCTGAGCCCGGACGCGCGAAGTGCAGCGAGTTCCGAGCGGACTGCCGCATCGTCGTTCTCGAACCAGAACAGGCCGGTGCCGCCGGCGCCGTCGATCGCGACCGTACGCGGGTATGGCGGCCATGCCGCAGTCTGTACAGCGGCCTGTGCGCTGGCGAAGCGGCCAGCGGCCAGCGCGAGGGCGCCGACTCCGAGTGTCTTGAGCGCATCGCGACGGCTGGCCATGGCGTTCTCCGCGGGTGACGCGCGAAGTCTACCGCTGCCGGGCATGACTTTCGGCTACGTCGCGCATCGATTGCAACGGCTATGCTCGGAGACTGACTTCATCCGGGGACATGCCATGTTGCGCCGCCGCACGCTCACCGCCGCCCTGCTCGGCTTCGTCTGCACCCTGCCCGCGCTTGCACAGACCGCGCCCGATGCGAAGGCCGTACGCGAGGAAGTGGGCAACCGAATCAGCGAAAACATTCCCGCGATTCCGGCGGAGCTGATCGAGCGCCTCAACCGTTACCAGAACACCCGTGGCGCAGGCGTCGCCGGCTGGACGAAGAACGGCTGCCTGCTGATCGGCACCCGCTTCGCCGAAACCAACCAGGCGCATCGCGTCTGCCAGCCGCTGGGCATGCGCGAACAGCTGACGTTCTATCCCGAACCGCTGGGCGGAATGTCGCCATCACCCGCCAAATCGTCGCTCGATGGCTTCGTGTTCTCGAAGGACAAGGGCGGCGACGAGTTTTCGCAGTTGTACTGGTTCGATCATGCGACGCGCGAGGTGACGCTGCTGACCGATGGCAAGCGCACGCAGAATTCCGGTGGTCTGTTTTCGCGCGACGGCAAACTGCTGGCGTATCGCAGCACCGCACGCAACGGGACCGATACCGACATCTGGGTCCGCGATATCGCCACCGGCACCGCCAAACCGGTGGTCACCGCAGGCGGCAGCTGGAGCGCGATGGATTTCTCGCCCGACGGCAAGGCCCTGCTGGTGATGAAGCGCGTGTCGGCCGCCGAGGCCTACCCGGGCGAAGTGGATCTGGCCACCGGCACGCTGACCCTGTTTCCGGTCGATGGCGGCAAGGCAGCGTTCGGCGATTTCGCTTACGCGCCCGATGGCAAGTCGGTGTACTTGGTCTCCGACGAGCCGGTGAACGGCGCGGCGCAGGAATTCCAGACACTGCGCCATCACGACCCGGCGACCGGCAAGTTGACCGTGCTGAGCGCGAACATCCCGTGGGACGTGGCCGGCTTCAATGTTTCCGATGACGGCGAACACTTGGCGTACGTCACCAACGAAGACGGCATCAGCCGACTGCGCGTGCTGTCGCTGCCGTCGCACCGTGAGATCGCACTGCCCACGCTGCCGATCGGCGTGTTCGGTTCGGGCGCGTTCTCGCCCGATGGCACGCGCCTGGCGTTGACGCTCAACAGCGCGACCTCGCCCAGCGATGTATTCGTGATCGATCTGGCGAAAACCACGCTCACGCGCTGGACGCAGAGTGAAGTCGGCGGTCTGGACGCGTCGAAGTTCGTGGCGCCGACGCTGGTGCGCTATCCGACCTTCGACAGCGTCAACGGCAAGCGCCGCACGATTCCCGCGTTCTACTACCGGCCGGCAAACGTGCCGGCGGGCCGCAAGCTGCCGGTGGTGATCAATATCCACGGCGGCCCGGAAAGCCAGTCGCAGCCAACGTTCAATCCCACCGCGCAGTTCATGGCGAACGAGCTGGGCGTGGCGATGCTGGTGCCGAACGTGCGCGGCTCGACCGGCTACGGCAAGACCTATCTCTCGCTGGACAACGGCCACCTTCGCGAAGACTCGGTGAAGGACATCGGCGCGCTGCTGGATTGGGTCGCGCGGCAGCCGGAGCTGGACAGCGCGCGCATCGGCGTGATCGGCGGCAGCTACGGCGGCTACATGGTGCTGGCCTCGCTGATGCATTACAGCGACCGCATCCGCGCCGGCATCGACGTGGTCGGCATCTCGCACTTCGGCACCTTCCTGAAGAACACCGAAAGCTATCGCCGCGATCTGCGCCGGGTGGAATACGGCGACGAACGCGACCCGGGGATGGCCGAAACCTTCGAGCGCATTTCGCCGCTGAATCATGCCAATCGCATCACCGCCAAACTGTTTGTCGCGCAGGGCAAGAACGACCCGCGCGTGCCGTACACCGAAGCCGAGCAGATCGTCAAAGCGGTCCGTGGCAACGGTCAGCCGGTGTGGTATCTGCTGTATGCCGACGAAGGTCACGGCTTCCGCAAGAAGAGCAACAACGATTATTTCGGTGCGGCGAGCGTTTTATTCTGGCGGCAGAATCTGCTGGACGAAGGCCGCTGAGCATCCGCAAGCGTCGCCAAATGAAAGCCCGCAGGCATGCGGGCTCTTCATGCGTTGCGGATGGGATAGGGGGCTACAGCGACACCGGCCACAGGTCTCGAATCGCGGCGATGCCCTGCGCGCCGTGACTGCGCGCGCGTTCGACATGCGCACGGCTCATGCCGCCGATCGCGTAAATGGGAATCGCGACACGCTCACGCATCTCGACGAACCGCTCCCATCCGATTCCGGGGTCGCCGGGATGCGACGGCGTGGACAGAATCGACCCGAGCACCGCCGCATCGCAGCGCAGGGCCTGCGCGGCAGCGAGATCTTCGTACGAATGACAGGACGCGATCACCCGTGCCGCTTGCGGTAGCGGGCGCGCAGACAGCGTCATCAGCTGCCCTGCGCGCAGATGCACGCCGATCCCAAGCGCCTGCGCGAGCACGATGTCGCCATTGACC
>JBAQRU010000238.1:0-15119 GCA_049296025.1 Lysobacteraceae bacterium
ACACGCGCGTGCCCGGCGGCGTGCCGGCATCGAGCGCGGCCAGACAGGCGTCGAGGGCGTCGTCGTCGACGCCCACCGGAACCAATACGACGGGCAGTTCGCTCATATCGAAGAGCGAGCGCCCATCTTCAGCGGTGCGGCTGCGCGGCCGGCGGCTTCGGCTTGCCCATCGGTTCCATCGCGCGGAAGCGGCGCGAGTAATCGTCGGTCAGCGTGCGCAGTTCCTGCTGGTCGCGCATGATCGTTGCGGTGATCAGGATCACCACTTCGGTCCGGCTCTGGTTGGAGGATTGGCGACCGAACAGCGCGCCAATGACCGGAATCCGGGTCAAACCGGGCAGGCCGGACGAGCCGCGCGTGGTGCCGTCCTGAATCAGGCCGGCCAGCAGCACCGTGTCGCCGCTGCTGGTGACCGCTTCGGTCTTCAGCCGGCGCGTATTGATCCGCACGTTGCCGTTGACATCGGCATCCGAGCCCGGCGAGCTCACTTCCTGGACGATGTCGAGGAATACCGTGCCGTCCTTGGTGACGCGCGGACGCACTTTGAGGATCACGCCGGTGTCCAGGTACTGCACCGAACTGGTGGTGTTGTTGCTGCCGAGGATCGGATTGATCGACACGGTCGTGACCGGGATACGGCTGCCGACGTTGAGCGTGGCTTCGGAATTGTTCTTCGTCAGCACCGAGCCGGTCTGCAACAGGCGCACGTCGGTGACTTTGTCCAGTGCGGTGATCACCGCAGCCGCATCGTTCTGGATCAGCGTCCAGGCCAATCCCTGACCATTCACGCCACCGATGCTGGCGCCGAGCGTGCTCCACTTCGGCGGAATGCCGGGGCGGGTCAGATCGGGAAGTCCGTTGTCGGTGGCCGCCTTTTCGAGGTACCAGTTCACTCCGTAGGCCAACTCGCCACTGAGCGTGACTTCGGCCACCTGGGTTTCGATGTGCACCTGCAATGGCAGCACGTCGAGCTTTTCGATCACATCGAGAATCGAGCGCCAGGCCGAACCGGTCGCGCGCACCAGCAAGGTGTTGTTTTCTTCGATCGCCGACACCGCGACCTTGTCGCCGCCGACTTCGATGACCACGCTGCCGCTGCCGCCCTGGGCCGAATTGAGCGAAAGCGAGCCGCCGCCCAGGCCGCCGCTGCCGCTACTGCCACCGGAGTTGATGCCACCGCCGTCGTAGCCGCCGTCCTTGCCGTCACCGCCACCACCGCCGCCGATGACATTGCTCTGACCGCCCGGAATCAGCGAATAACCGCCGCCATCGTTGCCGCCGCCGCGATTGCCGCCACCGCCGCCGAAGACTTCGCTGAGACGCTCGCCGAGGTCTTTGGCGGTGATGTATTTGAGTTCGTAGGAATGCAGTTTCACGCCCTCGCCGGCACCGTCGATCCGGTCGATCCACTGTTCGATGTCGTCGAGATAATCGGCCTGCGAGGTGATCGCAAGCACTGCGTTGGCGCCATCCAGCGGCATGAAGCGGAACATGCCGGCGACCGGCGACTTGCTCTGTTCGCCGAACACTTTCTCCAGATCCTGCACGACCTTGGTGGCCTTGCTGGACTGCAGCGGGAACACGCCGAC
Organism: Lysobacteraceae bacterium; assembly: GCA_049296025.1. Classification (GTDB taxonomy): domain Bacteria; phylum Pseudomonadota; class Gammaproteobacteria; order Xanthomonadales; family Xanthomonadaceae; genus Lysobacter_I. The sequence continues at coordinate 1,590 of JBAQRU010000238.1, forward strand.
CGACATGCTGGCCATCCAGTCGACGTCGAAGATCTCGATCGTGCGCAGATAGCTTTCGAGTTCCGCACGGCTGCCGACGATGGTCAGCAGATTGCGGCCGGCATCGACGGTGACGATGGCATTCGGCCGCGCATAGGGCTTGAGCAGTTTCTCCATCTCGGTGGCCGAGATGTAGCGCAAGGGCACCACGCGCGATTCGAATCCGCGGGCACTCTCGGGCGAACCGCCGCGAGGCGTGACCACGCCGGTGCCCAGCGCCTGGTCGGACGCGACGATGCTGTAGCGGCCGTCGCTGTAGATCATCCGCGCATTGTTCCAGCCGAGGATCATTTCCAGCACCGACAGCGCCTGCGCGGAACTGACCGGCTTGGGCGTGGAATAGGTGACGGTGCCCTGCACGTTCGGCGCGATGGTGTAGTTCTGGCCAAGCATGTCGCCGAGGATCGCCTTGACCACCGCATGCAGCGATTCGCCCTCGAAATTGAAGCGTGCCTCGCCGGTGGTGGCGCCGATGTCGGGCAGCGGCGCGGTGGCGGCGGAACTGTTGATGACGCGGCCGTTGCCGCGACGGATCTGCGCGCGCGGACGGCCATCTGCCTTCCGGCCTTCATCCGAATCCCCATCGGCGTCGGCGGCGTCCAGCGGTTCGCTGCGCACCGCCTGGTCGGCGCCGCTCTGCGTATCGCTGCCGACAACACGGTCGGCTTGCCGGTTGGCGTTGCGCTGCACGATCGGTACGGGGTCGGTGGCGCACCCGGCCAGCATCGTGGCGAATGCGGCGGCGAAAAAGACGTGGGCGGTGGATCGGAGATTCATCATCGAATTCTCAAGGGGTTTGTCCCGGCGGGGGGGCGGGGTTCTGCGCTTCTTGGGCGGCCTGCTGCCGGAGTTGGGCGCGACGCGCTTCGATCCGCTTGCGGATCGCGTCGAGCTGTACCTGGGTCGACACATTCGCCGCATCGCTGCCATCGGCACTGGCGACAGGCGGCGGCGGTGGAACAACGGGCGCCGGCATCGGCTGCTCGCCGCCGGGCGGTTGCCCAGGCATGTTCTGGTTGATCACGCCACCGGGCCCGGCGGCCACGGGAGGCGGTGCGATCGGCGGCGGCGCGGCGCCGCCGACACCGTTGAAGACACGCAGTTCGAGGATCTTGTCGCCCTCGGGGCCACGGAAGGTCGCGCTGCGCGGCAGCAGCGACGCCAGCGTCCACTGCGGGGCGGTCTCGACGACATCGCCAACTTTCACGCGCACAGGCTGGGCGCCGTCGGCCGCCGGCTTGAGGATCGCCAACTGCACGCCGCCAGCGATCATCACGCTGGTGAGCACGTAGTCGAAGGTGTTGACCTGCGCTTCCTCGCCGGTGCCATCGATCCGGAACGGTTGCGGCTTGCGGTTCTCGGAGAAGATCGGGCGGGCGCCGATCTCGGCGTACTGCGCCTGCGGGCCGGGACGGTCGGCTCGGGGAATGGTCGTGGACGGCAGCTTTTGCGGCGTCTGTTCGATGTCGGCATCGCCGAGACGTTCGCCCAGCCCCAGCAGCGCGAACGCCCAGAGACAGACCGCCCAGCCAGCGATCCCGGCCAGCAGCCAGGTTTTGGGGCTGAGGCTATCGGCGCGCATCGGCGGAGCCTCCTGCGGTGGGGGCGACATAGCCGTACAGATCGAAACTCACGTCGAGACCGCCGCTGGAAGGCGCTTGGTCCGGGGTGAAATAGAAACGCTGCGCGGTGGCGTTGAGGTTGTCCACGAACAGGCGCGGCGAGCCGCTTTCGAGCGAATGCAGCACCATCGCCAGTTCCGGCGTGCCGCAGCGCAGCCGCACCTGCACCACGGCGCGGGCGAAGCGTTCCTTGCGCGGCTCGGTCATCGGCGAACGGGTCTGGATCGCGCAGCTGCGGTTCTTGGGGCTGGCTTCCTGCACTGCGGTTTCGAGCCGCTGGATCAGCGAAGCGGTCGCCAGTTCGGTGCTGGCTTCACGCATGAAACCGGGAATCCGCGCCGCTTCTTCGCGCACCGAAGCGAGGCGTTTGCGGATCTCGGGGGCCTGCGCCAAGGTGGCGCGGGCACGCGCGTCGCGCTCCTGCAGGCCGTCGATTCGCGCCTGCAGGTCGAGCATCGGCACCGTCCACCACGGATGCAGCAGCAGGAAGTAGGCGACCAGCAGCACCGCCGCCAGCAGCCCGAGCGCCAGCCAGCGTTCGCGAGTGGGAATGGCGGTGATGCCTGGTGTTGGACTGGACGTCATACCGGCACTCATGGTTCACGCGCCGGATTGGCGGCCCGGCGGTCGGGCTTGGGCTTGGCCGACGGCGCGATGGTCAATTCGGCGGCGAGCGTGAAACGGTCCTTGCCCTTGGCGGGATCGGGCAACAGCGCGCCGGTCAGATTCATCGAATGCCACAGTTTGGAGGTCTGCAGCCGTTCGACCAGCCGCGGCGCCTCGGAGCTCAAACCGATGATCATCACCCGCTCGCCCTCGATCGACACTTTCTCGATGTAGGTGCTGTCGGGCAATCGGCGGGTCAGTTCATCCAGCACTTCAACCGTGCTGGGACGGCCGCTGCGGGTCTGCTGCAGGAAGCGCAGGCCTTCGACCAGATCGACCAGCTGTTTTTTCTCGGCGGAGACTTTCTGCGCCTGCTGGCTGCGGCTCTTGGCCTGGACCTCGAAGGCATCGGCGGCGGCTTCGCGATTGGCGAGAATCTGCCAGAGGCCGGCGCCGAGCGCTGCCAAAGCGACGATCGCCAGACCGATGTTCCAGGCCGCGCGCGGATCGCGGCGGTGGCGGCGCTGGGCACCCGGCAGCAGATTGATGCCCAGCGGCAGGCCGTCGGCATCGGCCATGTCGACACCAGCGAGGGTGGCGCGCAGCGGTGCTCCAAGCGCATCGAGCGCGTGTTCGAGATTGGCGCGCGGCACCACGATGAGCTCGGCGTCGATCTGGCCATCGCCGCGACGCCCCAGCAACCGGGCGTCGTAGTAAACCTCGTCGAGCGTGAAAGGCGTCTGCCGGTCGATCTCGAAACCGAGCACTTCGCGCAGCCGGTCAGCGGCGGCAGCGGGCAGCGAAAGACGGCGGCGCAGTCCGCCACGACCGGGCAGCAGCAGCCAGCGCGGCAGGCTGTTGATGCGCGAAACCAGCAACTGGCGCAAGGGTTCATCGCCAGCGGATGCGGCATCCCAAGGCAGTTCGGCCAGCTCGCGGATCGAGGCTTCTCCGGGCTGGGCCGGCAAGGTCAGCGCCAGCGACAGGGTCTCGCCCTCGTGGCGCAACAGCAGGCGCTGCTGCGCCAGGCCGAACACCGCCCGCAGTCGCGGCGGCAGCCAGCTGCCCAGTGCCGTCAGCCACCAAGCCCAGAAGCCGCGCAGTCCGGGCCAGGCCCGGGAAAACCGGGGCTGAGGGGACTTCGACGCTGCCCGGGCGGGCATCGCATTGTCGGGGGTAGTGCTCAGATGCTGTCCTCGATCAGTCGCACGACGCACCACCGCAGCGGCGCGCCAACCATGGAAACCTCATGCGGAAACCTCATGAGCCGGGCTTGGACGGCCGCACGACGGCCCCCTCTTCCCAGCGCAGCGGCGTGTAGGCAGAACCCGGCAGTCCGCTGTTGCCGGCGCGCACGACGGCGCGCAAAACAGACACGCGCCCGTCACGCAACCGCGCCCGGCTGTCGATACTATACGTGCCCGTGCCGACACCGACGAGAGAACCGGTCTCACCCGGCAGGCGCGGACGCCGCCGTTCGGCCAAGGCACGTTCCGGATCGACCCCCAGCGCCTGCAGCACTTCCGCGCTCGCGTATTGCTCGCTGGGACGACCCTGCCCGCTGTAGACCGTCAGATGCGGCGCAAGTTTCTCGAACAGTTCCGGAGTCATGCCCAGCACCAGCTGCAGCTCGGCCACGGTCTCGAACGGCGCGTCCTTGGCGCCGTAAGGCCGCTCGTCCGCGCTGTAATCGGCATCTTCAGCACCGCCTTCGGCCTGGGTGAGCGTATCCGGGTCGCGCCAGTCCATGATCGCGGCGGCGATCTTGCGCGCCGGCTCGCGCTCCACGCCGACCGCCATGATCAGGCCGGCCATCAGATCGAGATCGGCGGCATTGATGTCGACCTTGCCGGACTCGTCGACGATGGTGATGACGATGTCGGCGCCGCCGAATTGCCAGTTGTAGTCGCGGCCATCGGGCAGCCATTGCCGGGTCTGGTCGAGATCCACCACCCGGGTCATCGCGTATTCCAGCCCGGCGCGCGCGGCCTGGTCCGCCATCACGCCGTGGCTCAGGACCCGACCCTGCATGTATTCGATCCGCGCGGTCAGCGCGAACGCACCGACCACCGCGGTCAGCATCGCGATCAGCCACAGCACCAGCAGCAGCGCCGCGCCGCGCGAAGCGGCGCCTGGCCGCCGACGCAAACCCTGCAGCACGCGCAATCCGGCCATCAGATCGGCACCTGCGAGAATCCGCCGAAGCTCGCCGCCTGCGGCAGCGACACCACGATCGGCGGCCAGCGGTCGCCGCGACCGTCGATGATCTCGATCTTCACCTGCAGCGGCATGCGATCGCCCTGCGACCACACCTCTTCCCAGTCGCCGATGCGGTTCTGCGCGTCCAGCGCGCGATACCGGATCTTGACCTCGCGCAGGCCGCCGGCGAGGAGTTCCGGCGGACGCGGGTCGCGCTCGGCGTTGACCTCGTTCGCAAGCACCACTGCGAAGTCGGCCTGCAGCCGCACGCCTTCACCATCGTCCACCACGGTGATGTCGTGCAGATGCGGACCGCCGCGTCCGAGATACGCCGGCAGATCGGCGACGAAACGGATGCGGTCGGGTTCGCCGAGGAAACGCAGCGGCGAGCCGGTGCTCTCGTTCATGTCGAATGCGATTGGCAGCGCCGAAGCGATCCGCCTGCGCAGGAAACCTTCGACCGCGCGCATGCGCTCGTTGCGCTGCGCGGTGATCTCGCCTCGGGTGGCGGCGGCCGACGCGGCGCGCAGCGTGGCGAAACCGAGCGTCATCGCCGCCGCCAGCAGGATGGTCGCGACCAGGATTTCGATCAGGGTGAATCCGGCTACCGCACGTGCGGATCGCGGCAGGCGTCGATGCGTGCGGCGGCTCATGGGACCAGCCGTCATGGGATCAGCCGTCATGGAGCCGCAGCTCATGGCACCACCCCGGCGGCGTTGATGTCGGTCGGCGTCATCAGCCGCAGGGATTGCAGACGCAGCGTTTCGCGCGGGCCGCCCTTGCCCCAGCGCATGATCAGTTCCAACTGCAGCAATTGCGGCGCGCCCAGAACCTGCGGCTGACGCGGGGGGGCCGAGGGGTCGCGGAACGGCGCGACGTTCATTTCCCAACGATAGCGTCCCCCTTCGATCTCGCCGTCGCGCTGCCCGACTTCCAGCGCCTCGCCAACGCCGGCCTGATCCAGCAACGATTGCGCATGCAGCGCAGCGCGCCCGAAATCGCTCGACGCGCGCACCTGTTTCGTCGCATTGGTCAGCGAGCCGAGCAACAACGTCATGGCGAAGGCGAGCAGCGCGAACGCGACCACGACTTCGATCAACGTGTAACCGCGCTGGCCGCGCGGCCCCGGCGATGTGCGACGCAGGCGACGCCTCATCGTTCGACCTCGCCCCTGTGCAGCGTGACTTCGCCGGTGAGCCAGGCGACATCGACGTTCCAGGCGGCGTTCTTCACGCGCAGTTGGATCCGTCCGCCGGTGGACGCGCCATCCTCGAAAAACAGGATCACGCCCTCGCCTTCGCGGGACTGCACCTGACGCACACCGGTGAAGGTCACGTCCAGCGCCTTGGGAAATGTGCCGCCATGCGATTTGGCCCCGGTCCAGGTGCGCTGCTCGGGCACGACCGTGAAGCGCTGCACGGTGCCGGTCGAGATCGCCTGGGCGCGCGCATGGCGCAGTTCGGCGACCAGCTTCTTCGCATTGGAGCGGAGTTTCAGTCCGTCCATGCCGCCGTTCATCGCGCCCATCAGCACCAGCGTGAGCACCGCGATCAAGGTCACCACGATCAGGATTTCGATCAGCGTGAAACCCTGCGTTTCGCCCACGCGCGACACTTGGCGGCGCGTCGAAGCCGGTATGGCGTGGCGCCGGGCGCGGCGTGGATTCATCGTGGCGTGGGCGCGAAGGGCAGCGACGCAAGCGCCGCCGTGGTTGTTACTGCTCGTACTTGATATCGGCGTCGACGCTGCTGCCGCCGGGCTGGCCGTCCTTGCCGTAGCTGGACAGATCGAATTCGCCGTTCTCGCCCGGCACGGTGTACTGCAGCGGCTTCTTGAACTGGTCTTTCAGATCTTTTTCCTTGGCGTATGGGCCAAGCCAACCTTCGATCTGGGGATCCACGACCAGATCCTCCAGCGAGCGCGGATATTCGCCGACGTCCGAGTTGTACTGCTCGATGCTGGCGGCAATCGTCTCGACCTGCACCTTCGTCAATCGATGATTGGCAGTGTCCTTGTTTTTCATGATCTGGCCACCGACCACCGCAAGAATGCCGCCGATGAGCACGATGACGATCATGATTTCGATCAGGGTCATGCCGGCCTGCAGGCGACGCGACGAGTGACGGCGGGGTGAGTGGCGAAAACAGCGGGGGTCGCGCATATCGGTCAGTCCATTCAGAAGGTGGCGTATCGAATCGATAAAGGAACGCAGCAGGCGGATTATATGGAACCGCTGAGCTGGTACATCGGCAGCAGCACGGCCATGATCACCAGCCCGATCACCACCGCCAACACCACCGTGATCACCGGCACCAGCAGCGCCAGCATGCGGTCCAGGGCCTGGCCGGTTTCGCCCTCGAAGGTGTCTGCGGTCTTCAGCAGCATGGCGTCAAGCGCGCCGGACTCTTCGCCGACCTGGATCATCTGCAGCGCCAGACGCGGGAACCGCTTGCCCTTGGCGAGGGCGGCGGACAGGCCGACGCCGTTCTTGACGTCGGTCGCCGCAGCTTCGACATCGCCGATCAGGGCTTGGTTCCCCAGGATGCGGCCGCCGATGCCCATCGCGGTGAGCAGTGGCACACCGTTCTTGAGCAGGGTGCCGAGCGTGCGCGCCAGCCGCGCGGTTTCCATCTTGGCCACAATCGGGCCGGCGATCTTCTGCCGCAGCAGCCAGTCGTCGAAGCGCGCGCGGAAGCCGGGCTGCCGCCATTGCCGGGCGAACGCCCATGCCGCAATCACAGGAATGGCGACCACCACGAACCACCAGTCGCGCACGAACAGTCCCAGCCCCAGCACGATGCGCGAGAACAGCGGCAACTCGGCATCGAGGTTGCTGTACATCTCGTTGAACTGCGGCACCACGTAGCCCAGCAGGAACAGCAGCGACAGGCTCACCATCGTCATCAGGATCGCCGGGTAGATCAGCGCATTGATGACCCGACCGCGCAGCGCCCGGCTGCGTTCGAGGTAATCGGCGAGGCGCTGCAGGGTGTCGTGCAGGCTGCCGCCGGTTTCGCCGGCGCGCACCATGTTCACGTACAGCCGCGAGAACGCGCCGTGCTGGCGCTCCAGCGCCACCGACAGCGCGGTACCGCCGCGCACCGCGTCGCGGATGTCGAGGATGGTCCGGCGCGCGGCATCATCCTCGGGCAGCTCCAGCAGGATCGACAGGGCGCGGTCCAGTGGCTGACCGGCGCCAAGCAGGGTCGCGAGTTGCTGGGTGAACTGCACCAGCCGCGCGCCGCCGAAGGGTTTGGGTTTGAACAGACTGCGCAGGGCCCACTCGCCGCCCGCAGCGGCGAGCACCGCTTCCATCGGCAGATGACCCTGTTCCTGCAGGCGCAAGACCACCTCGGCGTCGCTGCCGGCCTCCATCTGGCCGTCCAGCACTTCGCCGCGCGTGTTCAGGGCTTTGTAGCGGTACAGGGGCATGGTGTTCGGGGGACGACTAAGACGCGGAGAGAGGAGGATCGCCCGCAAGGGCGGGCGGTCGGGAGCGGGCGATGGAGCATATCGGTCGCCACCGCGGATTGGGAGCCCGCAGCGCGCCGAAGGTTCCCCGGCTCCCGCCGCGACGGGTCATCTCATTGCCCTGGCGTCTTCGGGGCCAGAATGCTGCCGTCGATGATCCTGACCAGCTTTTCGACCTGCGGGCGTTGTTCGTCGTAGTGCGACGAGACGCTGAGATAACGTTCGTAATTTGGGTCGGTGCAGGCGAAATCGCTGATGCACAGCAGGTGCATGAGGCGCGAACCGCGCGCGCAATCGTAGCCCGCGCGGCAGGACGCCATGATCCAGGCGAACTGGGCCGCCTGCCCCTTGAAAGCAGGCGCCTGCGCCGGATCCGGCCAGTCGCCCTTCAACTTCGGCACCAGCAACGACAGCTCGAAAATCGCGTCGGGATCGCCGGTAGCACTGACTTTGTCGATGAAATACTGGAACTGCGAGGAGCTGAGCGTGGGCACGGTGCGCGAGAAATAACGCATCTCGGAGGTGACGTCGCCAGCCTTGGCGCTCTTGTGCAGCCAGTATTGGGCAAGCCCGGGGTTCTTGCGCAGATCCGCAGCCGCCTGCGTACACAGGCGGTTGTAGTCGTGCAGGAGTCCATCAATGGTCGGCTGCGATAGCTGATCGGTCTTGGCGAGGTTCCGCAGCATGTCCAAGCTGCTGCGCAGTGCGCCGTCGAACGCCTTGCAGTCTTCGTACAGTTCCGAAAGCCGGCGTTGCGCCACCAGATTGCCGCCCTCGGCAGACTGCCGGATCTCGATGTAACTGGCCTCACGCCACAGATGACGGTGCTCCTCGACATATTTCCGGCTGCGTTCGACGCGCACGGCCAATTCTGCCGCGCTCGGTGCCTTGACGGCTGCGGCGGTATCGGTCCGATCGGAAGAGGCGCGGTCGCGTCCTGTCCACCAGCCGAAAGTAGCTGCGCCGACCGCCACCACGGCGACGCACAGCGCGATCACGACACCCTTCTTCATCCCCTGAACCTCATGCTGGCCATCTGCGGAAACCGCACGGCACATAGTAACGAAGCGCGCACCGGTCGGGCATCAGGCGTCCTCGGTCACGCGCAGGACTTCTTCGAGCGTGGTGCGGCCGGCCAGCGCCTTGATGATGCCGTCCTCGTACATGGTGCGCATGCCGGACTGTTTGGCCAGCTGCTCGAGCTCGCCCATGCCGGCATGGCGCATCACCGCACGGCGGATCTCGTCGTTCATCACCAGGAATTCCACGATGGTGGTGCGGCCGAGATAGCCCGTCGGCGCGATCGCCGATCCGCGCGGGCGATACAGGTAGATGGTGCCTTCGGGCTGGTAGCGGCGCAGGCTGAATTTCTCGATCTCTTCGGGCGAAGGTTCGTAGCGCTCGGCGTGGGTCGGCTCCAGCCTGCGCACCAGGCGCTGGGCGAGGATGCCGTTGATGGTCGAGGTCAGCAGATAGTCTTCGACGCCCATGTCGAGCAGGCGGGTGATGCCGCCGGAAGCGTTGTTGGTGTGCAGGGTGCTGAGCACCAGATGGCCGGTGAGCGCCGACTGGATCGCGATCTTGCAGGTTTCCAGATCGCGCATTTCGCCGATCATGATGATGTCCGGGTCCTGGCGCACGATACTGCGCAGGGCGTGGGCGAAGTCCAGCCCGATCTGCGGCTTGGCCTGGATCTGGTTGATGCCCTCGATCTGGTATTCGACCGGGTCCTCGACGGTGATGATCTTCACGTCGGGGGTGTTGAGTTTGGACAACGCCGTGTACAGCGTGGTGGTCTTGCCCGAGCCGGTGGGGCCGGTGACCAGCATGATCCCGTGCGGCTGCTGCAGCACGTGATTGAACTGCGGCAGGAAGTCGTCGGTGAAGCCCAGCTTGTGGAAATCGAAGACCACGGTCTCGCGGTCGAGCAGGCGCATCACCACCGATTCGCCGTGCGCGGTGGGCACCGTGCTCACGCGCAGATCGAGCTCTTTGCCCTGCACCCGCAGCATGATCCGGCCATCCTGCGGCAGCCGGCGTTCGGCGATATTGAGTTTGGCCATGATCTTCACGCGCGAAATGACCGCAGCGGTGAGGTTGGCGGGCGGGCTTTCGCCCTCTTCCAGCACGCCATCGATGCGGTAGCGCACTTTCAGGCGGTTCTCGAACGGCTCGATGTGGATGTCCGAGGCGCGCAGCTCGACCGCGCGCTGGATGATCAGATTCACCAGCCGGATGACCGGGGCTTCCGAGGCGAGGTCGCGCAGGTGCTCGACATCGTCGACATCGCCGGATTCGCCTTCGGCGGTCTCCACGATCGCGCCCATCGCGCTGCGGCCCTGACCGTGCCAGCGTTCGATCAGGTCACCGATCTCCGAGCGCAGTCCGACCAGGGGCCGCACTTCGCGCTGGGTGGCGAGCCGGATCGCGTCGAGGGTGTAGGCGTCCTGCGCGTCGGCCATGAGGACAGCCACATGCGCGTCGCTCTCGCCCACCGGCACCGCCGCGAACTGCTTCATGAACTTCAGGCTGAGCTCGACTCCTTCCGGCGGCAGGTCGGGCAATTCCTTGATCGCCACCAGCGGCAGCCCCAGCACCTCGGCGCAGGCCTCGGCGTGGTCGCGCTCGGACACCAGGCCGAGGCGCGCGATCAGCGCCAGCAACTCGCTGCCGGTTTCCTCCTGCAGGCGCTGCGCGCGCACCAGGTCGGTTTCTTTCAGACGCCCCTTTTCGATCAGCGCAGCGACGATCCGCTCACCGTCGGAGGCCGGCGGCAGCGTGATCTGCTCTTCGGTGGGCTGCATGACTGCATTCACTGGTCCTGACCTCGGAACCGGCGCATCGGCCGTTGTGGGGTGATGGTTCGTACTCTAACAGGGGCCGCGCCGCGACTCGGCCGGGCTGCCTCGCGAAAAACGGATGCGCCGCCCGCAGGCGGCGCAGGTCTTGTTCAAGAGCCGGGTTCAGGAGCCGGGTCCGGGAGCCGGGTTCAAGAGCCTGCGCCATGGGGACCGCATACCGCCGGTGAAGTTCACCGCGACGTCGTGGACGGCCTGTCGCTCAGCGCACCTCGGCGACTTCCACGCCGTCCAAACCGGCTGCGAGCGTGCGGGCATCGCCGCCCTGGGCGAGCTTGATCTTCAGCCGCACCTCGTTCTGGGAGTCGGCGAAGCGCAGCGCGTCCTCGTAGCTGATCTCGCCGGCCTGATACAGCTCGAACAGGGCCTGGTCGAAGGTCTTCATGCCGAGGTTGGTGGACTCCTTCATCACTTCCTTGATCTTGTGGATCTCGCCCTCGCGGATGTAGTCCTGGACCAGCGGCGTGCCGAGCAGGATTTCCATCGCGACCTTGCGGCCTTTGCCATCGGGCGTTGGAATCAACTGCTGGGCGACCACGCCCTTGATGTTCAGCGACAGGTCCATCAACAGCTGGTTGCGGCGGTCTTCCGGGAAGAAGTTGATGATGCGGTCCATCGCCTGGTTGGCGTTGTTGGCATGCAGGGTGCACAGCACCAGATGCCCGGTTTCGGCGAAGGCGATGGCGTGGTCCATGCCCTCGCGGGTGCGCACCTCGCCGATCATGATCACGTCGGGCGCCTGGCGCAGGGTGTTCTTCAGCGCGTTCTCCCAGCTGTCGGTATCGATGCCGACTTCGCGCTGGGTGACGATGCAGCCCTCGTGCTTGTGCACGAATTCGATCGGGTCTTCGATGGTGATGATGTGGCCGCTGGAATTCTGGTTGCGGTAGCCGATCATCGCCGCCAGCGAGGTCGATTTGCCGGTGCCGGTGGCGCCCACGAAAATGATGATGCCGCGCTTGGTCATCGCCAGCGTCTTGATGATCGGCGGCAGCGCGAGCTCTTCGATGGTCGGGATCTTCGATTCGATCCGGCGCAGCACCATGCCCACCTGGTTGCGCTGGTAGAAACAGCTGACGCGGAAGCGACCGACCCCGGAGACGCCGATCGCGAAGTTGCACTCGTGGGTCTTTTCGAACTCCTCGCGCTGCGAGGGCGTCATCACATTCAGCACCAGATCGCGACTCTGCTGCGGGGTCAGCGCGTTCTGGGTGATCGGCGTGATCTTGCCGTGGACCTTCATCGCCGGCGGCATGCCTGCGGTGATGAACAGATCCGACGCCTTCTGATGCGCCATCAGCTTGAGGAACGAGGTGAAATCGATGGTGCTCATGAGGAACTCCGGATCTTGAATGGCCGCACCCCGATGACTGTCATCGCGTGCGCAGCGAGGGCCCTGCTTTCATCGGCGAATTTTATCGGCGAACAGAACGCAGCGGTTTTTTCGCTGCGCTCGGAGTGGCATGAATGGTTATTCGAACAGCCGCTTGTCCTTCGCGTAACCCTTCGCCTGCTGGCGGGTGATCAGGCTGCGCTTGACCAGATCCTGCAGATGCTGGTCGAGGGTCATCATGCCGTAGGCCTGACCGGTCTGGATCGACGAATACATCTGCGCGACCTTGTCCTCGCGGATCAGGTTGCGGATGGCCGGGGTGCCGACCATGATTTCCCAAGCTGCGGTGCGACCACCGCCGACCTTCTTCAGCAGCGCCTGCGAAATCACCGCGCGCAGCGATTCGGACAGCATCGAACGCACCATCGGTTTTTCGCCGGCGGGGAACACGTCGATGATGCGGTCGATGGTCTTGGCGGCGCTGGAGGTATGCAGGGTACCGAACACCAGATGCCCGGTTTCCGCAGCGGTCAGCGCCAGACGGATGGTTTCCAGGTCGCGCAACTCGCCGACCAGAATATAGTCGGGGTCTTCACGCAGCGCCGAGCGCAACGCCTCGTTGAAACCGTGGGTGTCGCGGTGGACTTCGCGCTGGTTGATCAGGCACTTCTGCGAGGTGTGGACGAATTCGATCGGGTCCTCGACGGTGAGGATGTGGGCGTATTCGTTCTTGTTGACATGGTCGACCATCGCCGCCAGCGTGGTCGACTTGCCCGAGCCGGTCGGGCCGGTGACCAGGATCAGTCCCTGCGGCTGGTCGATCAGCTCGCGGAAGATCGGCGGCGTGGCCAGGTCTTCGAGGGTCAGGACTTCGGAAGGAATGGTCCGGAACACGGCGCCCGCGCCGCGGTTCTGGTTGAAGGCATTGACGCGGAAGCGGGCCAGGCCGGGGATTTCGAACGAGAAGTCGGTTTCGAGAAATTCCTCGTAATCGCGGCGCTGCTTGTCCGACATGATGTCGTAGACCAGCGCATGCACCTGTTTGTGATCGAGTGCGGGAATATTGATCCGGCGGACGTCGCCGTCGACGCGGATCATCGGCGGCAACCCGGCCGACAGATGCAGGTCCGAAGCCTTGTTCTTGACCGAGAATGCCAAAAGTTCGGCGATATCCATGCAAGCTCCCCGCGTTGCGATGTCGTGTGATGACGTGATGGAACGACTGACCGCCGGAGTATAGCCCCGGACCCGGCGCTGTCACCCCGCAGATGCGCGCATCGGGCTCGGCTTACACTGTCGATTCCGCGACGCTCGTCGCACACTGTCCCTTCCGCGACGCTCGTCGCGTCCACGACACCGACCCTCCCCACCGCGATGTCAGAAGCCCCCTCCCATCCCGCAC
>JBAQRU010000239.1:0-2706 GCA_049296025.1 Lysobacteraceae bacterium
GGCGATGCCGCATCTTCCATCGCGGCTTCCGCCGCTCCCACGAAACAGCCCCAAGGAATCCATCACGCCGGCTGCAGATTCGCATACGCCATCACCAGCCACTTGCTGCCTTCGTCCTCGAAATTCACCTGCACGCGCGCATGCGCGCCGCTGCCTTCGATATCGGTGACGACGCCGCTGCCGAACTTCGCGTGGGTCACGTTCTGGCCGATGCCCAGGCCGGGGCTTTCCTGCAGCGAGGCGTGGCCGCGATTCTGCTGCCAGGCATCGCGGCGCGCGTTGGGGTTGTACATCGGTCGCGCGACCTGGATCTTCGGGCGGATTTCGTGGATCAGCGTCGGCGGAATCTCGCGCAGGAAGCGCGACGGCAGGCCGTACATGTCCTGGCCGTGCAGACGCCGCGCTTCAGCATAGGTGATGACGAGCTTTTGCCGCGCGCGGGTGATGCCGACGTAGGCGAGCCGGCGCTCTTCTTCCAGCCGCCCGGCTTCATCGACCGATTTGTTGTTCGGGAACAGGCCTTCTTCCATGCCGACCAGGAAGACCAGCGGGAATTCCAGACCCTTGGCGCTGTGCAGGGTCATCAGCTGCACGCCGTCTTCGCCGGCTTCGGTCTGGCCCTCGCCGGCTTCCAGCGCGGCATAGGCGAGGAATGCGACCAGTTCCGGCAACGCGGCGGATTCCTCGTCGTCGCCCTTGATGAAGCGCGAGGCCACCGACACCAGTTCGTCGAGATTGTCGGTACGCGAATCCAGCGAGCCTTTCGACAGCGCGGCGTAGTGGTCGCGCAGCGCGGAGCGCGCCAGCACATGATCGATCTTGTCCTTCAGCGGCAGATCGACCGACTCTTCGGCGATGCTGTCGATCAGATTCTCGAACATCGTCAAAGCATTACGCGCGCGCCCGGACAGCAGATCGCTGCGCGAGACCAGCGCGCCCGCTTTCCACAGCGACACGCCGTGGGTGCGCGCATAGCGACGCACTTCGTCGAGGGTGCGCTCGCCGATGCCGCGCGTCGGGGTGTTCACGGCGCGCTCGAACGCCGCATCGTCGTCGCGATTGGCGACCAGCCGCAGGTAAGCCAGCGTGTCCTTGATTTCGGCACGCTCGAAGAAGCGCATGCCGCCGTAGACGCGGAACGGAATCTGTTCGCCGAGCAGGGTTTCTTCGAATGCGCGCGATTGCGCGTTGCTGCGATAGAGAATCGCGGTTTCGCCGTGGCTGCCGCCGTCGCGCACCCAGGCGCGGATGCGTTCGATCACGAACCGGGCTTCGTCGATTTCGTTGTAAGCGGCGTACAGATCGATCGGTTCGCCTTCGCCGCTGTCGGTCCACAGCTGTTTGCCGAGCCGCGACGGATTGTGCGCGATCACCGCGTTGGCGGCGTTGAGGATATTCGCGCTGGAGCGGTAGTTCTGTTCGAGGCGGATGGTGCGCGCGCCGGGGAAATCGCGCAGGAAACGCTGCACGTTCTCCACTTTCGCGCCGCGCCAGCCGTAGATGGCCTGATCGTCGTCACCGACGGTGAACACCTGGCCGGTATCGCCCGCGAGCAGACGGATGAACGCGTACTGCAGGCTGTTGGTGTCCTGGAACTCGTCGACCAGCAGTTGCTGGAAGCGATGGCGATAGTGCTGCAGCAGCGCGGGGTGATCGCGCAGCACCTCGTGCGCGCGCAGCAGGATCTCGGCGAAATCCACAAGCCCCGATTGTTCGCAGCGTTCCTGGTACAGGGTGTAGGCGCGCAGCATCACGCTGGCCCATTCGTCCTTCTCGGGCTGAATGTGATGCGGGCGCCGGCCCTCGTCCTTCTGCGCGTTGATCCACCACGCGATCTGGCGCGGCGGGAAGCGCGCTTCGTCCAGCTCCAGCGCCTGCACTACGCGCTTGACCAGCCGCAGTTGATCGTCGCTGTCGAGAATCTGGAAGCTTTCCGGCAGCTTCGCGTCCTGCCAGTGCAGGCGCAGCAGCCGGTGCGCAAGGCCGTGGAAGGTGCCGATCCACATGCCGCGACTGCCGCCGGGCAACAGCGATTCGGCGCGATGGCGCATCTCGCCTGCGGCCTTGTTGGTGAAGGTCACCGCGAAGATGCCGTGCATCGGCACGCCGTGCACCTCGTGCAGCCACGCGATGCGGTGGGTCAGGACGCGGGTCTTGCCGGAACCGGCGCCGGCCAGCACCAGCATGTGCGCTGGTTCGGCGCTGACGGCTTCGCGTTGTGCGGCGTTGAGGCCGTCGAGCAGGTGGGAAACATCCATCCCGGCATTTTAGGCCGGATCACCGGTGCGCGCCCGGTTTTTCAGCGGGCGCTCCGGTCGGCGTGACTTAATGATCGCGCTTGCCCGCACCGCCGGTCATGATCCGATCGGTCCAGGCGATACCGATCGCCGAGAGGATGAACAATCCGTGGATGATCGCCTGCCACATCACGCCGGCCGAGGTGACGCTGGTGCACGGCTTGAGCTTCTGGCCGGCATCGATCAGCGGCTGCATCGCTTTCACCGCCTCCATGCCTTCGAGCGTGCTGCACAGCGGCAGGCCTTCGACCATGCCCACTTCGATGAAACTCTTGAGCAGATGGATCGACGAGATGCCGATGATCGCCATCGCCAGCTTGACCTTGAGCACGCTGGCGTTGACATGGCTCAGCCATTCCGGCTGATCGGGATGGCCTTCCAGATTCATCCGCGAGACGAAGGTTTCGTA
>JBAQRU010000240.1:0-10047 GCA_049296025.1 Lysobacteraceae bacterium
GTCGTGGCTGGGGTCCAGCGCGTGCCCGACGCGCCAGCCGGTCGCGGTCGGCAGCAGCCGCAGTTCGCGGTCTTCTTCGGCGCGCGTCGGATGTTGCAACAGCAGCCGCAGCGGCTGCGCGCGGATCTTGCGGCTTTGCTCGGGCGTACCAACGAATGCGCCGGTGGCCGGCAGCAACTCCAGTGCCGCTTGGCCGTCGGTGTTGTGCACGCTGAGCACGGCCGACAATTTCAGCGCGGCGGCGCGTTCGTCCGGGCCCAGTTCGGTGGTCTGGATTTGCGCGGTGCGGCGGACATCGTCGGTGCTGGCGTCGTTGCCGCCCGCGCGAATCGCGATGACCAGCGTCGCGGTACCGGCCACCACCGCAGCCAGCGGGAAACCGACCATCAACCACACCATCGGATTACGCCAGGGCGAAGCGCTGCGCTCCGACGCGGTCATGATGTCGGCCCGAAGAAGCTGGTGGGAATTTCTTCGCGGGCGCTGCCGTCGACGGCTTCGACCACGAATTTGACCGCATGCCGGCCTTCCATATCGTCTTCCGGCGCGCGCAAGGTGATCGGCAGCGACAGCACTTCTTCGGCATGCGCGGTCACGACGGTATGTTCGGCACGCAACGCGATACCGCGCGGGCCATCGACGCTGATGCGGTATTCCTTCGGGGCGACGGTCTTGTTGATCAGTTTCAGGGTGTAGTGGTTTTCGACGAAGTCTTCCTGCTCTTCTTCGCCGTCGTCGTTTTCGACGCGCTCGTGAACTTCGCTGTACAACGCATTGCGATCACGCAGCACTTCGACGATGAGTTCGCTGCGATGGGTGACGCTCCAGGCCCAGGCGATCAGCAGCGCCAACAGCAGCAAGCCATAGACGATGATGCGCGGACGCAGCACTTTCGATGGTTTGCCGTCGATCTCGTTCTGGGTCGCGTAACGGATCAGTCCGTGCGGATAGCCGACCTTGTCCATCACTTCGTTGCAGGCGTCGATGCAGGCGCCGCAGGCGATGCACTCGTACTGCAGTCCATTGCGGATGTCGATGCCGGTGGGGCAGACCTGCACGCAGATGGTGCAATCGATGCAGTCGCCGAGTTCATCGGGCGCGAATTTCGGCAGCGGCTCGGCGTGCAGGCCCGGATCGGCGATGGCGGTGTTGCCGCGCGCGGCGACCAGGTTGTCGGCAGCGGTGTGGTGATGCGCGGCGCGGAACACGTAATCGTAGGCGGCGGTTTTTTCGATCAAACCGCGCGCACGTTCCAGCACGCTGGTCAGGCTGCCTTTCTTGCGCGGACCGCGCGGTTCGCCGCGCATCGGGTCGTAGGCGATGATCAGGGTGTTGCGGTCGAACATC
This sequence comes from Lysobacteraceae bacterium, assembly GCA_049296025.1. Classification (GTDB taxonomy): domain Bacteria; phylum Pseudomonadota; class Gammaproteobacteria; order Xanthomonadales; family Xanthomonadaceae; genus Lysobacter_I. The sequence goes on from JBAQRU010000240.1 coordinate 1,348, forward strand.
GCGCTCTGGAAGCGCGCATAGGGGCACATGTATTTGCAGACCTGCTCGCGCAGGAAGCCGGCGTTGCCCCACGTGGCCAGCGCGTAGAACAGCACCCAGAAAGTCTCCCACCCGCTCCACGCGAACGGCACGAGGCGGTCGGCGAGTTCGCGGATCGGGGTGAAGAATCCGACGAAGGTGAAGCCGGTCCACAGCGCGAACAGCAGCCACGCCACGTGCTTGCTGCCGCGACGGCGGATCTTCTCGGCGGTCCACGGCGAGCTGTCCAATTTCATCCGCTTGCCGCGGTCGCCTTCCAGCTTGAGCTCGATCCAGATGAAGACCTCGGTCCACACCGTCTGCGGACAGGCGTAACCGCACCACAGCCGTCCGGCCAGCGCGGTGAAGAAGAACAGCGCGAGGCCCGCGATGATCAGCAGCATCGCCAGGAACACGAAATCCTGCGGCCAGAAATTCAGCCAGAACACATAGAACTTGCGCGCGGGCAGATCGAACAGCACCGACTGGCGGCCGTCCCAGTTCAACCATGGGAAGACGTAGTACATGCCCAGCAGCACCCACACCGCGATCGCGCGCAGGCGCTGGAAGCGGCCGTCAACATCGCGCGGATGGATCTTGCGCTCGCTCACGTACATGGACGCGGCAGCGTCGTCGGCGACTTCGATCGGAATCTGTTTTTTCATGGCGGCTAAGACAAGAAGGGGCGGGGCCGAGCGCTGGCGCACAGCGGCCGAAAGATTATATTAGAAATACCTAAATTAATCTTCGGACTTCAACGCATTGTTGAAGCGGCTCGCCGGCCGCAGCAGGATCCATGTGAACAGGCTGGAGGCGGCGGTCGCCGCCCAGAATGCGAAGAATCCGATCGCATAACCGGTCTCGCGGCTGATCTTGAGATCGGGAAACGTGATGTCGCGCAGGGTCAGCGGGTCGATCATCGCAAAGCACACCATCGTCGACACGCCAGCGGCGAAGAAACTCGGCCACAGGATCGCGCCGAGCCGTTGCGCCACCGAACGAGGCGGATGGTCGAACGGCGGCGGCGCGGTCTCGTGGCTCATTGTTTTACTGTAGCGCTTTCGGCCTGCGCCGTCTTGCCGTGCGACAGCGACCAGACGTAAGCGGCAGCGAGGCGGACGCGGGTTTCGCCGATCAGCGGCAGATGCGCCGGCATCTGTCCGTTGCGGCCCTGACCGATGCTGGTCTGGACCGTAAGCGTGTCCTCACCATAGAGCCAGTAGTTGTCGGTCAGATCGGGGGCGCCCAAGGCTTGCATGCCTTTGCCATCCGGTCCGTGGCAACTCACGCAGATCGTGTCGTATTTGCCTTTGCCGGCATTGGCCAGACTGGTGTCGACTTTCTCGCCGCGCAGCGACTGCAGGTAGACGGCCACCTCGGTCACGCCCTGCTTGCCGCCCAGTGCGCTTTCCCAGGCCGGCATCGCCGCCTGACGGCCATTCAACACGGTTTCGAGGATCTGATCGGGCTCACCGCCCCAATGCCAGATGTTGTCGGTCAGGTTCGGAAAGCCCGTGGCGCCCTGGGCCGAGGAACCGTGGCAGGTGGCGCAGTTGTTGCCGAAGATCGACTTGCCCAGCTTCAGCGCTTTGGGATCCTGCGCGATCACATCGATCGCCTTGCCCTCGTACGGCGCGAACGCGACCGCCAGCTTCTTGTCCTGGTCGGCCTTGTCGGCGTCGTGCTCTTTGGCCGAACTCCAACCGCTGTAACCGGCGAAGGCGCCCAGGCCCGGGAACCACGCCAGGTAGCCGACCGTGAAGATGATGGTCATGTAGAAGAGGTTGTTCCACCACTTCGGCAACGGCTTGTTGTACTCGGTGAGGTTTTCGTCCCAGACGTGGCTGGTATCGGTGGGGCCCGGATCGCCGGGGCGGCGTTTGGCCGTCCACCAGATCAACCACAGGCAACCGACGACGTTCAACACCACTATGGAAATGATGTACCACGACCAGCCTGCGCTCATCGAACCCGCATTCATCGTGTCGGCGTTCATCGGCCTGTCTCCTCTTCGTTCGTTCTGTTCGTTGGCGCACCGTCGGGCGCGTCGTCGCCGAAGGGCAACTGCGCGGCGGCTTCGAATTCGTTTTTACGCTTGGGGCTGAAAGCCCAGAAGCTGCCGACCAGGAACAGCAGCAGCAGGATGGCGGTGACGATCCCGGAGAGCATGGCTCAACCTCCCCGCGGCGCGTGCTTGCCGAGGCCCTGGAGATAGGCCACCACGGCGTCGAGTTCGCTCTTGCCCTGCACCGCCTCCACCGCACCGTCGATCTCGGCCTTGGTGTAGGGGTCGCCCAGCGTCTGCAGCGCCTGCATCTTCTTCTTCACCAGCGTGCCGTCGACCTGCGCCTGGGCCAGCCAAGAGAAGGCCGGCATATTGGATTCCGGCACCAGATCGCGCGGATTGTTCAGATGCACGCGATGCCAGTCGTCGGAATAGCGGCCGCCGACGCGGGCCAGATCCGGGCCGGTGCGCTTGCTGCCCCACTGGAACGGACGGTCGTAAACCGATTCACCGGCCAGCGAGTAGTGGCCGTAGCGTTCGGTTTCGAAGCGCAGGGTACGCACCATCTGCGAATGGCAGTTGTAGCAGCCTTCGCGGACATAGACCTCGCGGCCGGCCAGCTCCAGCGGCGGATAGGGCTTCACGCCCGGCAACGGTTTGATCGCTTCGGCCTGATACATCAGCGGGATGATTTCCACCAACCCGCCGAAGGAAATCGCGACCGCGATCAGGATGGCCATCAGGCCGATGTTTTTTTCGACTTTCTCGTGAGCGTGGCTCATGGTCTGTGCCTCGGATGTAATGGGGTCGTGGCGGCGTGGCGTCGGCCTGAGGAACTCAGGCACGCGCCTCACTGGCGTCCGGCGTCAGCACCGGGTACTGCGCCGGGCCCTTCGCGGCCTGCCAGGTCCGGACCACGTTCACCGCCATGATCAGCATGCCGGTCAGCACCAGCCCACCACCGGCGAGACGGCCGAGGTAGTACGGGTAGGTGGCGTTCAACGATTCGACGAAGCTGTAGGTCAGCGTGCCGTCGGTGTTGGTGGCGCGCCACATCAGGCCCTGCATCACGCCGGCGATCCACATCGAGGCGATGTAGAACACCACGCCGATGGTATGGATCCAGAAGTGCGTGTCGATCAACTTCACCGACCACATTTCCTTCTGGCCCAGCAGGCGCGGCAGCAGCGCGTAGATCGAGCCGATCGAGATCATCGCCACCCAGCCCAAGGCACCGGAGTGCACGTGGCCGATCGTCCAGTCGGTGTAGTGCGACAGCGAGTTGACCGTCTTGATCGACATCATCGGGCCTTCGAAGGTCGACATGCCGTAGAAGCTCAGCGAAACGATCAGGAACTTGAGGATCGGGTCGGTGCGCAGCTTATGCCAGGCGCCCGAGAGGGTCATCATGCCGTTGATCATGCCGCCCCACGACGGCGCCAGCAGGATCAGCGAGAACACCATGCCCAGGCTCTGCGCCCAATCCGGCAGCGCGGTGTACTGCAGATGGTGCGGGCCGGCCCACATGTAGATGGCGATCAGCGCCCAGAAGTGCACGATCGACAGGCGATACGAGTACACCGGACGGCCGGTCTGCTTCGGAATGAAGTAATACATCATGCCGAGGAAGCCTGCGGTCAGGAAGAAACCCACCGCGTTGTGGCCGTACCACCACTGCACCATCGCATCGACGGCGCCGCTGTAGATCGGGAACGAACTGGTGAGCGTCACCGGGATCGCGAGGCTGTTGACGATGTGCAGCAGCGCCACGGCGATGATGAAGGCGCCGTAGAACCAGTTCGCCACGTAGATGTGCTTGACCTTGCGCTTGGCGATGGTGCCGAAGAACAGCACCCCGTAGGCGACCCAGATCACTGCGATCAGGATGTCGATCGGCCAGATCAGCTCGGCGTATTCCTTGCCTTCGGTCAACCCGAGTGGAAGGGTGATCGCGGCCAGCAGGATGACCAGTTGCCAGCCCCAGAACACGAAGGACGCCAACTTGTCAGACAGCAGCCGGACGTGGCTGGTGCGCTGGACCACGTACAGACTGGTCGCGAACAGGGCGCTGCCGCCAAAAGCGAAGATCACCGCATTGGTGTGCAACGGCCGCAACCGGCCGTAGGACAGCCAGGGCAGGTCGAAATTCAATGCAGGCCAGTAAAGCTGGGCAGCGATGATCACGCCTACCAGCATCCCGACGATGCCCCAGATCACGGTCATCACCGAGAACTGCAAAACTACTTTGTCGTTGTATGTATCCGCGGCCATGGATGCCTCCTTCGGTTGCCGCGCATAGTATGAATCAAAGCCGACTGTCGTTTTGATCCGGATCAAGCGGATGACCGATAGACAAAACGCATCGTCGACGGATCGCATGATCGACAGCCCGAACGGACAAGGCCCGCAGATGCGGGCCTTGGGGAGATCGTTTCGCGGATTCGGGGGACTTACACATCCGCATCCGTCGGCCAACCCTCGCCGGTACCACGATGGAACACCGCGTCGGTGTCGAGCACCGTCCCGGCCGGCATCGACTCCTGCGCGCCGACGCGGGCATAGATCGGGGTGAAGTCCGGCCGGGTGGCTTCCATCAACTGCTCGTAGCTGTCGATGACGAAATAGGTCTTCTGGTAGCTGTCGATGCGGTAGCGGGTGCGCATGATCCGCTCCAGGTCGAAACCGACCCGGTTGGGCGCGGCGCTGTCGAGGCAGTGCAGGCTCTCGCCCCTGGAGCTGAGGATGCCGGCGCCATAGATGCGCAGGCCGCCGGCCTCGCGGATCAGGCCGAATTCGACCGTGTACCAGTACAGGCGGGTCAGGTTGACCAGCGCCTGCGGGCCGATGCCGTGCGCCTTGACCCCGCCGCGCCCGTACGCGGCGATGTAGTCGGCGAACATCGGGTTCATCAACAGCGGCACGTGGCCGAACAGGTCGTGGAACAGATCGGGCTCGGCCAGATAGTCCAACTGCTCGGGCTTGCGGATCCACCAGGTGACCGGGAAGCGGCGGTTGGCGAGGTGCTCGAAGAAGTCCAACTCCGGCAGCAGGCCCTCGACGCCGATGATCTCCCAGCCGGTCGCGGCACGCAGCATGCGGTTGAGGTCGTCGAACTTCGGGATCCGATCGGCCGACATGCCCATCGTCAGCTGGTTGCGCAGGAACTCCTCGCTGGCGCGACCGACCAGCAGCTGCTGCTGGCGCGCGAACAAGGTCGACCAGACTTCGTGATCGGTGGCGGTGTAGTCGGCCCAGGGCTGCTCGACCACCGCCGTGGTGTAGATCGGCACATAGCCCTTGTCGGTCATCAGATGTTCGACTCGTTCTGGGGCAGGCGTCATGGCGCTTCCGGTGCAGGCTGCAGGTCTGGACACTGTAGGCGGCTTCTGGCGCAATAAGCTTGCTTTGTTGCAGGCATATGGCTTCAATCTGCAATAAAATTGCGCATCTTCGAATATTGGAGCAATTCCATGCCTGCCGTGGATCTCGACCGCATCGATCTGCTGCTGCTGGCCGAACTGCAGCGCAGCGGACGCCAGACCAATACCGAACTGGCCGACCGCGTGCACCTGTCGCCGTCGGCCTGCCTGCGCCGGGTACAGCGACTGGAGCGGGAGGGCGTGATCGCCGGCTATCGCGCCGAAGTGGACCCGGAGCGCCTGGGCCTAGGGCTGCAGGCCTTCGTGCGGGTACAGCTCACACGCCACGACGCCGAGGCGGTGGCCGCCTTCGCCGGTCTCGTCAACGAGTGGGACGAGGTGGTGGCCTGCCATGCACTGGCGGGCGACATGGACTATCTATTGCAGGTGGTGGTGCGCGATCTCGAACACTTCTCGCGCTTCCTACTGGACCGGTTGTTGAATCAGGCCGGGGTGGCGGATGTGAATTCGAGTTTCGTGCTGAGGACGGTGAAGGCGTTCCGGGGGTTGCCGTTGGGGCGGTGAGGGCTCGACTTCTTTGTCGCGCGCCTCACTGCGTTGCGCGTCTCACGGAGCCGTCGCCCCCGCGAACGCGGGGGCCCAGCGTCTTTGCGTTTTGCAATCCAGGTTCAAAGCCAGTAATTGAGCGATTGCGGGGAACGCCTGGAACCTTTTTCGCGCTGGTGCGCGAGTTACTTTCTTTGGCGCACTGCGCCGCTAGCGGCGCGAACGGCGAAGCCGGCACGAAGGGTCGGACCCGAACAACAGCAGAGCTTCCGCGCTGGTGCGCGGGTTACTTTCTTTGGCGCAAAGAAAGTAACCAAAGAAAACACTCAAGTCCAATTCAAACCTGCCATCTGAGGCGAAGTCGGGATTTTTCGATGAGGCATCCTGCCTCGTCGAAAAACGGCGCACTTCCTGTGCGCCGCCCTTTGGGTCTCCATATAAATCCGGCTGCGCGGCTCGTTGGGTTTTGATGGGACGATGGCCTATGAACAGCTTGTCTGTTCGAGCCTTGCTTACTCAGAAAATGAGCGACTACCGAATTTAATCCACATGATACGGAATAGCTTCAAAAAGAATTTTTAGTTATCACCTGTACGTAGCAGAAGAATTTGATATCTCTACTGATTTAAAACCGTAGTTGTGTAACAGACGTTCCACGACATGATGTGGGCTATTATGCTTTGGCCCCAGGATGACACGTCCGACAGGATTTAAATCAAGCTCTTCTATTTTCACTTCAAGGTACGGAACGATTTTATCTGAGCATGCTCGAAATTTGGTTTCTAACTCATCTAACTGTGTTGTAGAAAAACTAATCAAGCGCCATTCCTGCTCTTCATAGAATGCAGGGTTCTTAATCTCGAACATGCGAAGCATGACTCTCAGTATCGCAAAATAACCGGCTTCAGTTGCTTTAGTGATCTTTTCACGTCTTTCGTCATCCATTGGCACAAGAATGCTGCCTAGAGTTGACTGGAAAGCTCCTTGATCAAGGAGCTTTTTAATGTCCTCAATATATTCTGCAGCAATTTCTCTTTGCCCATCTTGATCATAGATAAGTTTTCTTAGCTGGTAGTGCTTTTCATCGCGATCTTTACGTGTTTTTCCTAACTTTTCCAGATATTGGCTGTTGAATCCAATACAAACTCCACGGCCATCATCTGCGTAGCCACGCCATTGGCTTAGCAAGTCCTCTCTTTCGGAGAGACAAAACCCGAGGCCATCAAAAAATTCGTAAGCCGAGCGGAGTTGCTTCTCTAATCTCTGAAGCGCATATGGGTTAATTTCTGATTCGTTGGCTAATTTAAGAAGCACATCTCGAATTACTGCGCCTTCTTGGCTGTCATTCGATAGTGTTAGTGATGACAGTCTAATAGTTCGACTAGTCACAATTGAGACGAATGTTTCAGTGCTGCAGTAGTGGTATAGAAGTGACATGCGAGCCCAACCGTGGCATCAGCCCCCAACCGGGGCACTGCATGGAGTCTGGTCCGGCCATTTCAATACGTCAACACTGCTACACCTTGGTATTCCTGCATGCGACTTAGTCTCTACAATCGCAATCAGGACCGTAGGGTGGGCTTCATGCCCACCGAGTAAAGCCTGAATACTGCGAACAAGTATCGTCATGCGAGTGTCCGGCTTCGATCATCGTTTACTCCAGCGGATGCCTTGCAACGGCGGGCAAAATGCCCACCCTACGAAGGCTGCTTCGATCTGACATTGCGAAGCACGAAGACACTGGCCCCCAATTGACCGACCTCGACTGTTGAAAGCCGCCGGGACGACCGGAGTCTGAAGATTCCGGATGTTGTTCATCGAGTAATGCGTCGTCGACCACGGGCCAAGTCAATTACCACCAACGATGATCGATTTGCATGAGTCGCGCACAACTCCAACGTCCCCTCGGCACCAGGACAATCGCAATGCCTGACTCGCCTGTAGACCCGGAGGGCGGCGCACAGGACGTGCGCCGTTTTTCGATGAGACAGGGAAGTCTCATCGAAAAATCCCGGCTTCGTTTCAGATGGCAGTTTAGAATTGGACTTGAAGTGTCTTCTTTGGTTACTTTCTTTGCGCCAAAGAAAGTAACTCGCGCACCAGCGCGAAAAAGGTGCCAGGCGTTCCCCGCAATCGCTCAACTACAGGCTTTGAACCTGCATTGCAAAGCGCAAAGACGCTGGACCCCCGCGTTCGCGGGGGTGACGACACATTTGGATAGCGCCAGCGGCGCAAAAAAATCAACCCTCGCGATTCTTCAAAAACCGCGCCATCGACACATTGCCCGGCTGCGGCACGAACTCCGCCGCCACATCCACGAACCCACGCATCACCGCGATCTCGCGCGGCGTGCGATTCAGCACATCGCGACTTTCCGGCTCCGCGCCGTCGTGCAGCAACTGCTGCGTCACCCGCAGCAGACCGTGCAACGCCGCCAGATGCAGCGGACCGAAACCGCGCGGATCGCGCACCTTCAGGCTGGCGTTTTCATCGAGCAAACGCGCCATGCCCGCCAGCACCACTTCCTCATCGCAGGCCGTACCCGGTTCGGCGCGCGCGCCGAGCAGCAACAACAGCGGCGTCACCCCGCCCGCCGCCTGGACATCGGGATCGGCGCCGGCCAGCAGCAGCGCGTCGAGCAGCGCGATCAAACGGCGACGGTCGCGGGTGGTGAAGCCGAACAGCGCCGCGCAGTGCAGCGGCGTGAGGCCCTGCGAATCGGTGGCGTTGATGTTGGCGCCCGCTGCGAGC
>JBAQRU010000241.1:0-20906 GCA_049296025.1 Lysobacteraceae bacterium
GAGTTCGCGGACGTGCTCGGCCTCATCGCGGACCCATGCCGCAGTGATGGCGGCGCGCAGCGGGTCGGGGGAGGCCGGCAGTTCCGGCGACAGGATCGGGTCGCCGGCCAGGTGGATGGTCTTCGTATCGACGATCACGTTCACGACGGTCCGGCAGGCGGAGAGGTCGCGAATTCTAGCAGCGCCGTCGTCCGGTCTCGCGTGCCGCGCCGCCGGGGTCCCGGGCCGGCCGTGCGCAAGGTTTGCTTGCCGGTCTAGGGCGCGAAAGGCTACCATTCTCATGCTTCCCGGCACCGATTCGCGGCTTGCATGGCGCCCAAGCCTGCATCCGCCGCCGGGTTTTCTCGTACCTAATATATTGAGTCAGTCACGACTTCTGGGGTTTTGGGCCATGGTGCAAGCGCGTGCGTGTTGGACAAACTGGAGCCGGGCATCGCTCGCGAAACCGTCCTTGGCAATGGCGGCGCTGCTGACGCCAGTCATGGCGATGGCGCATTCGGCCGATCCGGAGCGGTGGCAGCTGAATATGGGCCGGGGCGTGACCCAGAGCTCGCAGAATGCCTACGACGCACACATGCTGGCGCTGTGGATCTGCGTGATCATCGGTCTGATCGTCTTCGGCACCATGGCCTATGCCATGTTCAAGTTCCGGAAATCCAAGGGCGCGGTGCCGGATACCACGCTGGTGCATAGCACCAAGCTCGAAATCATCTGGACGGTTGTCCCCGTGATCCTGCTGGTCGCCATGGCCTTCCCGGCCACCAGCAAGCTGATTGCGATGTACGACACCCGCGATGCCGGGATGACCGTTAAGATCACCGGCTACCAGTGGCTCTGGAAGTACGAATATCCCGGCGACAAGCCCGGCGAGAGCGTGAGCTTCACCAGCCGGCTCGACAGCAAGAGCGACGAGATCCGCCAGAGCAAGGTCGATGCGCGTACCGCCAACCATCCGACCTATCTGCTTGATGTGGACAACGCACTCGTCGTCCCCACCGACACCAAGATCCGCTTCCTGATCACCGCCGATGACGTGATCCACTCGTGGTGGGTGCCGGCGCTGGGCTGGAAGCAGGACGCCATTCCGGGCCTGATCAACGAAGGCTGGACCGAAATCAAGACCCCGGGCCTGTACCGTGGGCAGTGCGCCGAGCTCTGCGGCAAAGATCATGGCTTCATGCCGATCGTGGTGAAGGCCGTGCCGAAGGCCGAGTTCGACCAGTGGTTGGCAGCGGAGCGCGCCAAGAATGCGCCGCCGACCCCGGCAGAGCCGGCCGAAGCTGCGCCGGTCGAGGCTGCTCCTGCTGTTGAAGCCGCCGCGCCAGTCACCGCCGCCGCGGACCAGAACGCTCCCGAAGCCGCCGCCAACGCGGCCGGCTGATCGCATTACATTCGAGGTAAGTCATGGCCACCACGCACGCCGATCACATTTCCGCTACTGAAGATCACGCGCACGACCACAAGCAGAGCTTCGTCGAACGCTGGCTCTTCTCGACCAACCACAAAGACATCGGCACGCTGTATCTGGTGTTCAGCTTCGTGATGTTCATCATCGGCGCGGGGATGTCGGTCGCGATCCGAGCCGAACTGATGACACCGGGTCTGCAGCATCTGAACCCCGAGCAGTTCAATCAGATGACCACGATCCACGCGCTGGTCATGATCTTCGGCGGCGTGATGCCGGCCTTCGTCGGCTTGGCCAACTGGATGGTGCCGCTGCAGATCGGCGCGCCGGACATGGCGCTGCCGCGCATGAACAACTGGTCGTTCTGGATCATGCCGTTCGCCTTCGCGCTGTTGCTGCTGACCTTCTTCATGGACGGCGGCGCCCCGGCCGGCGGCTGGACGCTGTATCCGCCGCTGTCGCTGCAGGGCGGCACCAACCTGTCGTTCGCGATCTTCGCCATCCACATGATGGGCATCAGTTCGATCATGGGCGCGATCAACATCATCGCCACCATCCTCAACATGCGCGCCCCGGGCATCGATCTGCTGAAGATGCCGATCTTCTGCTGGACCTGGCTGATCACCGCGTTCCTGCTGATCGCGGTGATGCCGGTGTTGGCCGGCGCGGTCACCATGCTGCTGACCGACAAATACTTCCTGACCAGCTTCTTCAGCGCCAAGGGCGGTGGCGACCCGGTGATGTTCCAGCACATCTTCTGGTTCTTCGGTCACCCGGAGGTCTACATCATGATCCTGCCGGCGTTCGGCGTGGTCTCGGAAATCATTCCGACCTTCAGCCGCAAGCCGCTGTTCGGCTATCAGGCGATGGTCTACGCCACCGCTTCGATCGCCTTCCTGTCGTTCATCGTGTGGGCGCACCACATGTTCACTGTCGGCATGCCGATGGGCGGCGAGATCTACTTCATGTTCGCGACGATGCTGATCGCGATTCCCACCGGCGTGAAGGTATTCAACTGGGTCACCACCATGTGGCGCGGCTCGATCACGTTCGAATCGCCGATGCTGTGGGCGATCGCATTCGTCATCCTGTTCACCATCGGCGGTTTCTCGGGGCTGATGCTCGCGATCGTGCCGGCGGACTTCCAGTACCACGACACCTATTTCGTGGTCGCGCACTTCCATTACGTGCTGGTGACCGGTGCGCTGTTCGCGATCATCGCAGCGGTCTATTACTGGTGGCCGAAATGGACCGGCCGCATGTACAACGAGACCTTCGCCAAGTTCCATTTCTGGTGGTCGGTCGTCTTCGTCAACCTGCTGTTCTTCCCGCAGCACTTCCTGGGTCTGGCCGGCATGCCGCGCCGGATCCCGGACTACAACGTCGTGTTCGCGGACTGGAACTTCATCAGTTCGATCGGCGCGTTCGGCATGTTCGCCACGCCTTTCATCATGGCTTTCGTGCTCTGGCATTCGCTGAAGCACGGTGCCAAGGCCGATGCCCGCGTGTGGGAAAGCGCGAAGGGTCTGGAATGGACGGTACCGTCGCCAGCGCCGCACCACACCTTCACGACGCCGCCGATCATCCGCGAAGGCGATCTGGCCCACGGCGACGTGACCCACTGACCGACTAGCGATCCGGACCGACAATGACGACTTCGCAACCGCCCATTCCCTTGACCGATGAGCAGGTGGCCGCCCGCAGCGCTTCGGCACGGCGCACGGCACTGGTCGCGGCCGGCATTGCGGTCGCGGTGTATGTCGGCTTCATCGCTCTGAACGCGTTCTCGCAATGAATGCCGACGCCCCCAATGCGCGCAGGCGCCGCTTCGGTGTCACCGCCATGGTCGCGGTGTCGCTGGCGGCTTTCGGGTTCAGTTTCGCGCTGATCCCGCTGTACCGGATCGCCTGCGAAAAATTCCTGGGCATCCGTCTCGAACGAGGCGCGGCCGACGCCGTGGCGGCGACCGTGCGCAGCGACCGCCTGGTCACGGTCACCTTCGACAGCACCGTGAACTCGAAGCTGCCGTGGGAGTTCGGCCCGACCGCGATGAGCATGCAGGTGCGTCCTGGCGAGGTGTACGAAACCACCTATTTCGCACGCAACACCAGCGAACGCGACATCGTCGGCAGCGCCACGCCATCGGTCGCGCCGGCGCGGGCATCTCAGTATTTCAACAAGACCGAATGCTTCTGCTTCACTGCGCAAACGCTCGCTGCCGGCGAGAGGCGCGAGTTGCCGGTGCGTTTCATCGTCGATCCGGATCTGCCGGAAGACGTACGCACGCTCACGCTGTCCTACACTTTCTTCAAGAACGATCTGCTCACCGCTAGGTTGAACGCGCCCAAGTCGGGCGTTTCGGCCGATGCGCAGCGCAGCGCGCCCTGAATCCAATCAGATTTCTCACCAGACTCTCCGCGAGACGACCGCCATGGCCCAAGCGCACGCCGACCACCACGATCCGAACGTCTACTTCGTGCCGCATGGCAGCAAGTGGCCGGTGTTCGCCGCAGTGTTCCTGTTCACCACCATGCTCGGCTTCGCCAGCTGGTTGAACCATGTCGCCTGGGGCAAGAGCGCATTCTTCCTCGGTCTCACGGGTCTGATGGTGATCCTGTTCAAGTGGTTCGCCGACGTGATCCTCGAATCGTTGGCCGGTCACTACAACAAGCAGGTCGACACCTCGTTCCGCATGGGCATGGTGTGGTTCATCTTTTCGGAAGTGATGTTCTTCGCCGCGTTCTTCGGCGCGCTGTTCTACACCCGCCAGTTCGCGCTGCCGTGGCTGGGCGGCGAAGGCGATGGTGCATTGACCAATGCCACCCTGTGGCCGAATTTCAGCGCCGCTTGGCCCAGCAGTGGTCCCGAAAGCCTTGGCGGTACCTTCCAGACCATCCCCGCCTGGGGATTGCCGCTGACGAACACCCTGATCCTGTTGACCTCGGGCGTGACCGTGACCATGGCCCACCATGCGCTCAAAGCGGCGCATCGCAAAGCGCTGCTGGTGTGGCTGGGCGCGACCGTGCTGTTGGGCTGCACCTTCCTGTTCCTGCAGGCCGAGGAGTACATCCACGCCTACAAGGAACTGAATCTGACGCTCGGCTCGGGCATCTACGGCTCCACCTTCTTCATGCTCACCGGTTTCCACGGTGCGCACGTGACCCTCGGTACGCTGATGCTGGCGATCATGTGGCTGCGCTGCGCCAAGGGCCATTTCACCAAGGACCAGCACTTCGCGTTCGAAGCGGTGGCGTGGTACTGGCATTTCGTCGACGTGGTGTGGCTGGGCCTGTTCCTGTTCGTCTACGTCATCTGACATCCGCCGCGCGTGCGAGGATTTCGCACGCGCGTGTCGCTTGCTTCAGATTCGTGCGCACCAGATCGGCACATCCCGGGTCGGCACACCCCAGAAACCGAAGAAGGCCGGCATTGCGCCGGCCTTCGTGTCTGGATTCGATGGGCGGATCGGAGGCCGCGTCGCGCTCAGCCCGGAGGCTTGCTGCCGACGCCGTGGGGTTCGATCCAGCCCATGAAGATCGCGAGAATCACCAGCAGGATCAGCGCGACGGACAGCGCGATGCGCTTGGTCAGCGCATTGACCGTGCGTTTGGTTTGGCCCTTGTCGACCAGCATGTAATACAGGCCGGCACCGAGATTCCACAGTATCAGGATCAGAAACCCGATGATGAGCAGGGTCTTCAACGAATCGCTCATGAGATGCTCCAGCGGCGTCCGCGGCTGCACGATGTGTGCCCGGCATTATTGCAGGGGATGAGGGCGTCCGGATGAATCTGCGCGGCCATCCGCTGTTCCTGTGGGCGATCGCATCGCTCGCATTCGCGCTGTTCGCCCGCCTTGGATTCTGGCAGCTCGAACGCGCCGACGAAAAGCGCGAGCGGCTCGACAAGGTCGCAGCGACACTGGGTGCGCGCGCGCCGCAGTCATCGGCGGTGATCGCGGATTCGGACCGCGCCCAGGAATACGATTGGGTCGATATCGAAGGCCGTTTCGCGGATGGCCCGATGGTGCTGCTCGACAATCAGCAGCAGGGTGGCGTGGCCGGTGTCCGCGCCTATCGCGTATTCGTGCCGAACGAGGGTACGCGGGTGCTGCTCGATCTGGGTTGGGTCGCGCTGCCAGCCGACCGGACGTTGCCCAAGCTGGATACTGATTCCGCTCGCATGCGGCTGGCCGGTCTGCTGTTGCCGCCGCCAGGGCAGGGGATCGACGTGGGCGGGCCGGTCGCGCAGCCCGATGGCACGCTGCTGGCGACAACGATCGATCTGCCGACGTTGCGGACGACGCTCAAGCAACCCGCGCTGGCGCCGCGGGTGTTTCGTCCGGAACCGCAGTCCGGTTTCGGTTTCCAGCGCGATTTCGACATCCTGCCCAACACGCTCCCGCCAGAACGCCACCTCGGCTATGCCGTACAGTGGTTCGGATTGGCGGCGACCGTACTGATCACCGCGCTGCTGCTGACGTGGCGCGCGCGTCGCGCCGCCGCGCACCGCAACGACAGGCTCCTGCCATGAACGACACCGCCGCACGCCAACGTGGCCGCAATCGACTCGTGTTGATCGCGATCTTCGCGATCTTCTTCGGCGCGTTCGCGCTCGCAGGCGTCCTGCGCTTCTCGGGCTGGCGTCCTGCCGGGATGAAGAACCACGGCGAATTGCTGCAGCCGCCCGGCGATCTGCGCACGCTGAATCCAGTGCTGCTCACCGGAGGCGACTACCGCTGGAATCCCGCGGAACGCGTGTGGCGGATCGTGGTCGCACCGCCTGCCGATTGCGGTCAACCCTGCGTTGCGCTGTCCGCAGAACTCGATCTGGTGACGCAGTTGTTCGGGCGCGATGCCGATCGCGTGCATGTTCTGTGGGTCGGCAAAGCGCCGGAAGCGGCGCTGAAAATGCGCGAGACGCGCGGCTTGCGCGACGATCCAGCCATGCGCAACGCATTGCCGCGTGTCGATGATCCCGCCGGCATTCCGGTCTATGTGGTCGATCCCAACGGCTTCGTCATCCTGCGCTACGCCCCCGGTTTCGATCCATCGCATCTCCGCCAGGACGTGTCCCGGCTGTTGAAACTCAAGTAAGAAGAACGCTTCCATGTCGAACGACGCACCAGACGCCAAACCCGTCGCGCACAAGCCGACGGTCTATCGCCACTTCCATCGCATCGCCTGGCTGGCGGTCGCGCTGGCGCTGTGCGTGATCGTGTTCGGCGCGTTCGTGCGTCTGTCGGATGCAGGGCTGAGCTGTCCCGATTGGCCGACCTGCTACGGCCGCGCGACGTGGCCGCAGGCGGTGAGCGATGCCGACGACCATGTGGCCAGCGCGATCCGGCCGTTCGAAACGCACAAGGCGTGGCGGGAACAAGTGCACCGTCATGCGGCAGCCGTGCTCGGTACGCTCGTGCTGTTGCTCGCGATGCTCGCGGCGCGGCGTCGTCGCTTCGGCATCGCGCAGATCCTGTTGGCGTCTGGCTTGATCGCACTCGGCATTCCGCTGTACATGCGCGGCATGCACGATGCCGCGGTCGCCTGTGCGGTGCTGGGCGAACTCATCCTGCTGATCGCGGCGCTGCGCTGGAGCAATGAGGACCTGTCGCGCGCCGCCGCGTTCACGCTGATGCTGATCGTGTTCCAGGCGCTGTTGGGCATGTGGACGGTCACCTGGCTGCTCAAACCCATCGTCGTCATGGGCCATCTGCTCGGCGGCATGACCACGTTCTCGATGCTCACATGGATGGCATGGCGCGCCACCGGCAGCCCGGTGCGCATCGCCGGCGCGAACGCGATGCGCTGGTGGTTGATCGGCGCCGTCTGCGTGGTCGGCATCCAGATCGCGCTCGGTGGCTGGATCAGCGCCAATTACGCAGCGCTGGCCTGCGGCAACGACTTTCCGACCTGCGTCGGACAGTGGATGCCGCCGCACGATTTCAAGGAAGGCTTCGTACTCTGGCGTGGGGTCGGCGCCGATTACGAAGGCGGCGTGCTCGACGGCGCGTCGCGGATCGCGATCCAGTTGGCGCATCGGACGATGGCGCTGGTCGTGTTCCTGTATCTGCTGTGGATGTCGTTGAAGCTGATCCGCACGCCGGGGCTTTGGTTTACCGGCGTGATCCTTGCCGTGCTGCTGTTGGTGCAGGTGGGATTGGGCATCGCCAACGTCATGCTCGGCCTGCCGCTATGGACGGCGGTGATGCACAACGGCGTCGCCGCACTGCTGCTGTTCCTGCTCGTCGGCCTGCTGGCGCGCCTGTGCCGCCCAACGGTGTGAGCGCATACCGATGACGATTCCGATGCGCGAATACTGGGCGCTGACCAAACCACGGGTGGTGGCGCTGATCGTGTTCACCGCGTTCGTCGGCATGTTCCTGGCGGTGCCGGGATTGCCGCCACTGCGCGAAAGCGTCTTCGGTTTCATCGGCATCTGGTTGGCCGCGGCCAGCGCAGCGGCGGTCAATCATCTGATTGATCAGCGCATCGACCGGGTGATGGCGCGCACCGCGCATCGCCCGCTTGCGACGGGCGCATTGAAGCCGGCGCAGGTGCTCGCGTTCGCGGTGTGCCTGGGGGCGCTGTCGATGACGATGCTGATTTCGATGGTCAATCCGATGACCGCCGCGCTGACGTTCGCATCGCTGATCGGCTACGCCATCGTCTACACCGCATGGCTCAAGCGCGCCACGCCGCAGAACATCGTCATCGGCGGGATTGCCGGCGCCGCGCCGCCGTTGCTCGGCTGGGCCGCCGTGACCGGGATGCAGAACCAGTGGGACTGGGCGCATGCGCTGCTGCTGGTGCTGATCATCTTCGTATGGACGCCGCCGCATTTCTGGGCGCTGGCGATCTTTCGTCGCGACGACTACGCGCGCGCGCTGGTGCCGATGCTGCCGGTCACCCACGGCGTGGAATACACCCGCTGGCAGATCCTGCTTTACACAGTGCTGCTCGTCGCCGTCACCGTCATGCCGTGGGCCGTCGGCATGAGCGGTCTGTTCTACCTCGGCGGCGCACTGGTGCTGGGCGCGGTGTTCCTCTGGTATGCATGGAAACTGCTTGATCCACCGGACGAATTTTTCGCGATGCGCACGTTCAATTATTCCATCGTGTACCTGATGGCGTTGTTCGCGTTCCTGTTGGTGGATCATTGGCTGTTGCCGTGGTTGACGCCTGCGCCCGCGTTCGAACTTCGTCCTGCGGGCTGAGCGTCCACATGTCCACCGTGGGAGCGGCGGAAGCCGCGATGGATTGCAGATTCGTTTTCCTCGACCTGTCGCGGCTTCCGCCGCTCC
This sequence comes from Lysobacteraceae bacterium, assembly GCA_049296025.1. Lineage (GTDB taxonomy): Bacteria > Pseudomonadota > Gammaproteobacteria > Xanthomonadales > Xanthomonadaceae > Lysobacter_I. The sequence continues at coordinate 8,705 of JBAQRU010000241.1, forward strand.
CACAAAGGAGCCAACCATGCGCCGAATGCATCTCCTGACGCTGTGCTGCAGCGTTACCTTGACCTTGTCCAGTTTTGCGGTCCAAGGCCAGGAGGCCGCAAACCCCCGCCACAACGCATCCGTCGTCAGCGCCGCGCGCATGCTCGATGTACGCAGCGGCCGCATGCTCGAAAACGTTCATGTGCTGATCGAAGACGGCCGCATCAAACAGGTCGCGCATGGCAAGGACGCATTCATCCTCACCACCGACATGGCGCGCTACGACCTCGGCGACGCGACGCTGCTGCCCGGCCTGATCGACATGCACGTGCACATCGACAGCGATCCGACCTACAGCGGCTATTCCTATCTGCAGTTCAGCGACCGCTTCTGGTCGGCGGTCTCGGTGGTGCACGCGCAGAAAACACTGATGGCGGGCTTCACCACGATTCGCAACCTCGGTTCGGACGATTGGAACGACGTCGGCCTGCAGCAGGCGATCGACGAGGGCAAGGTCGTCGGCCCGCGCATCGTGCCGGCCGGTTATGCGTTCGGTGCGACCGGCGGCCACTGCGATTCGACCTATTTTCCGCCGTCGATGAACGATCGCAATCCCTACAACGCCGACTCTCCCGAAGAGGCGCGGAAGTCCGTGCGCGCAGTGCGCAAATACGGCGCGCAGGTGATCAAACTCTGCGCGACCGGCGGGGTGTTCTCGCGCAACACCGAGCCCGGCCAACAGCAGATGACCTACGCAGAAATGAAAGCGGCCGTCGACGAAGCGAGGATGTGGGGCGTGAGAGTCGCCGCGCACGCGCACGGCGCGGCAGGCATCCGCGAAGCGATCCGCGCGGGCGTGGGCACCATCGAGCATGCGAGCCTGCTCGACGACGAGGGCATCCGCCTTGCGAAGCAGTACGGCGCCTGGCTGTCGATGGATATCTACAACACCGACTACACCCAGGCGGAAGGCAAAAAGAACGGTGTGCTTGAGGACAATCTGCGCAAGGATCGCGAACTGGGCGATATCCAGCGCGAAAACTTCCGTCGCGCGCACCAGGCCGGCGTGAAGATGGTCTTCGGCACCGATGCCGGCATCTATCCGCACGGCGACAACGCAAAACAGTTCGCGGTGATGGTGCGTTACGGCATGACCCCGACCCAGGCGATCCAGTCCGCCACGATCAACGCCGCTGACGCATTGGGCCGCAGCGATATCGGCGCGATCGAAACCGGACGATTCGCCGATATCGTCGCGGTGCGCGGCAATCCCGCGCAGGATGTGACCCTCCTGGAGGGCGTTGCGTTCGTGATGAAAGGCGGGGTGGTGGTGAAAAAAGAGTGATGCGGTGATTCTCTGACGTCATCACTCGACGCATCCCGCCGCCGTACACCAGGACGCGCCGCGCCCCAGTCGCAATCGTTTGCGACTTGTGGGCGCAACCACTTGCGACGGCCGATTTCGACTGGCGTTGCCCACCCGGGCTCGCTCGTTCTGAACGCATTCCCAGCACAATTCGTTCCCAGGCTTTGGCGGCAAGGATGCTTTTCGCCCTATGGTCGGGGGTTCGATCCTGCGCGAAGCCACACTGCAAGGGAGCGAGCAAACCTGTTCGGAATCATTGAACACAGAGTTCTCGATCATTGAACAAGCGACGGTGCCCGCCGCCGGTACAGTGAACTTGCCAGCGCATCCCTCGACCCGCCCTCCATGCGGCGAACGCATCCCTGGCAGCACCATCCCGTCCATCAACCAACACGTGGGCCATGCCATGCATCTGACGATCAATGGCGGTTCTGTAGAGATACCCGGGGATATTCCCGGCGACCTGCCCCTCTTGTGGTTCCTGCGCGATCACTTGGGACTTGTCGGCACGAAGTACGGGTGCGGGCATGGTGTATGCGGTGCATGCATCGTAGTGATCGATGGCGCCCAGGCGCATGCCTGCCAGACCACTGTGAGTGATGCCGCCGGCACATCGGTGGTGACCATCGAAGGGCAAGAAGGGCCCATTGCCGACGCGCTTTTCAAAGCATGGAAGGAGTTGGACGTTGCGCAGTGCGGATTTTGCCAACCAGCGCAGATCAACAGCGCCAGTGTCCTGCTGCGCCACTGCGCGACTCCAAATGATGAGGATATTGATCTTGCGATGCGCCACAACCTGTGCCGCTGCGCGACCTATCAGCGCATTCGCGGGGCGATCCAGTGCGCGTCCGACGCTATTGCCGGACGCGGTCCTGAAGAGGAAGACGCGTGATGAACGAAGAATCCCAAGACACCATCGTATTCCCCCATTCGCCGATGCCGCGGGCGTTCATCCGGCTCAATCGCGACAACACCGTCACGGTGATCAGCAAGACGCTGGAGATGGGACAGGGCATCCACACCGGCCACGCCACCCTCGTGGCCGATGAGATCGATGCAGACCCAAGCCAGATGCGGGTGGAGATGGCCCCTTCGGAAGCAGGGTTCCAGGCCGTATACGGCAATGTCCTGATGGGTGGCATGCAGGGCACCGGCGGGAATACCGGCATGCAGTCCTCCTACATGATGTATCGGATGGCCGGCGCGGGAATGCGCCAAATGATCCTGGCGGCAGCGTCCAAGCGCCTGGGAGCTGCCCCCGAGTCGCTCCGTATCGAGCGCGGCACCGTGATCGACTCCGCCAGCGGGCAACGACTGCGCTTCGGCGACATCGCGGACGATGTCATGGCCGAGCCCGAGCCCGAGCCCGCGGATGCGACCCCGAAGTCCCCCGATGCGTATACATATATCGGCAAGCACTTCCCACGCGTCGACACCGACGCAAAGATCCACGGACGGGAGGTCTATCCGCAGGATGTCCGGCTACCCGGAATGCTGACTGCGGTGATTGCGCGTCCGACCAGGCTCTGGGGAAAGGTCGCATCATTCGATGCCACGCAGGCGCTAGCCTTTCCGGGCGTTCGCCACGTCGTCGCCGTTCCACCGTATGGCGTGGCTGTTGTGGCCGAGCACTTTTGGTGCGCCTGCGAAGGACGCAAGCGGCTGAAGATCGAATGGGACGATTCCGGCTCGGTTCGTCTCGGCTCGGCCGACATCGAGACGATTCTGCGAGAGCATTTGAACGCACCTGGCGACGACGCCTTGTTGCGAGGCGCCGCCGCCACAGTGTTTTCCGCGGCGGAGCGCATCGTTGAAGCCGAGTACTGGGTGCCATTCCATGCGCACGCCCCCATGGAAACCGTCTCGTGCGTGGTCCTGCTCGGCGAAAACCGCGTGGAGCTCTGGGGTGGTTCGCAGGTGTTCGGTTTCGACAGCATCAACATCGCGCAGGCGCTCGGCGTCCCCCCGGATTCCGTCGTGGCGCACAACTATCGACTGGGCGGCAGCTTTGGCCGTTGGTACGGCCCGGAAGCGACACCGTGGCTCGAATGCATCGCTACCATCCGCGCCCTAAACCTGTCCGTCCCGCTGAAGCTCTGCTACAGCCGAGAAGACGACCTGATGGTGACCAGTTGCTTCTATCGCCCCGCCTACGCGCATCGCATGCGTTGCGCGCTTGGCGCAGACGGCCGAATGCTCGCCGTTGAACACCGCATCGCGGGGCAATCCATGCTGAAAGGGACGCTGATGGCGCATGGCATGGTGGATGAGCGCGGCATCGATTTCATGTCGGTTGAATCTTCGGTCAATATCGCCTACGCGTGGCCCGACTACCGCGTCGGACTTCATTCCCCTGAAATTCCATATCGTGCCTCGCCCACCCGATTTGGCGGAACGCTGCACAACGGTTTCTCGAACGAGGTGTTCATCGACGAATGCGCGCAGGTTGCCGGCATCGACCCTGTCGACTATCGCCTGCTGCATCTCCCCGACGCGGCACGCGAACGCGGCTGCCTCATGCTGGCCGCGGATCGTGCACAGTGGCGCGAACCACTGGCGCCCGGCACAGCGGGCACGCGGCGCGGCCGAGGCGTTGCGGTCACTACCTCTCATCGCTCCTTCAGTGCCTGTGTCGCGGAAGTGACGGTTTTCGACGACAACCGGTGGCGTATCGACCGGATCGTTGTCGCGATCGACTGCGGCACGGTGATCAACCCCGACAATCTACGATCGCAGATGGAAGGTAGCGTCGGATTCAGCGTATCGCTAGCGCGCTACGCCGAGATCACCTTCGTCGATGGCGAGTGCCAGCAGCAGTACTACACGGACTACCGCATCACCCGTATGGACACCATGCCTCGAGTAGAAGCGCATTTCGTCGAGTCGGGCCAGGGACCGTCCGGGGCAGGCGAAACGATCGGATCGTCGGTCATTCCCGCCATCGCCAATGCCTTGGCGCATGCGACGGGGGCGCGCGTGCGCGACCTTCCGTTGCGCTTGCCCGGGGAACCCGAGGACACCGGTTGGGACATTCCTGCTTCCCTCAATGCCTTCCGGGGCGCCCCCCCCGTCACACAACCACTAATCGCACACGAGCCGGGCGCGCCTCCCCAGGTCATGAACGAAGCCAGCGAGTTCCCCACGCTGTACGCGGCACTGCAAGGCTTGGCTTCCGAGGCGAACGGTAGAAGGTACGCGCTCGCCACCATCGTTGGCACTTCCGGGCCGGCGTTCCGTCGAACCGGCGCGAGCATGCTGGTGGCTGATGACGGAGAGATCCTTTGCACCTTATCCGGCGGCTGCCCGCAGCGAGACATCGCGTTACGCGCGCAACAGGTTATCGCAAATGACTATGCCGAGATCGTCCGCTATGGGGAGGACTCAGGCCTCGACCTCCTGATGGAGATTGGATGCGGCGGGCAACTGGAGGTCCTGATAGAGCCATTGTCTTGCGCCTCCGATGTAGCGTTCATGGCCACGATCCAGGACATCAGGCGCAGGCGCACGCCGGCGGCGATGCTTACGATCTTTGCCGAGGACGGAGTGACGTTGCCTCGCCCGCGACGCATGATCTATGCATCGCGCATCCTCTGGCCCATGACCCAAAGCACGCCAATGGACGGCGAGCTGCTCGCGCAGGCTCAGGCATTGGAGCCGATCCGGGGATACACGGCTCGCCCGGCGCACTTGATCGGAGGCCTGACGGCGCTGATCGAACCGATCCAGCCGCCCACGACACTCCTCATCATCGGCAGGAACGCGATCGCCGAGGATCTGGCGCGGATCGCACTCTTCCTAGGCTGGGAAACCATTCTGGTGTCGATGGATGACACCCAGTCCACGGCTCCGCCCGGCGTGACCACACTGCAGGCGCGCCCGGACCAGATCGCATCACGAATCCGCATCGATCCTCATACAGCGGCTGTGGTCATGACCTTTGCGGTGGAGCGCGACATCGACTACCTCCAGGCACTCGCTGGGAGCGAACTCTTCTATCTCGGCGCAATTGCGTCGCGAGAACGTGCGGAAAAAATGCTGCACCGTTTCGAATCGCGCGCGTGCACGCTCCGTGCACCTGCTGGACTGCGGCTTGGTGCAGACACGCCACGCGAAATCGCCCTGTCCATCGCGGCTGAACTGATCGCTGTCATCCGCGGTGGCGACGGTTCACCACTCCACAGTTCACGAGATCCAATCCATGGCGCCTAAGGGCGATTCTTTGTTGATCCTGCTGATGGCCGCCGGAAGCGCGCAGCGATTCGGCGCCAACAAGCTGATGGCTCCGTTCCGGGGCCAGACCATTATTCGCAGGAGTGTCGACATTGCGGTGGCCACAGGCTTTCGCGTAGCCGTGGTCATTGGCGCCTACGAGGCAGAACTCCGGGGTGCGGTCGATGGCGCAGATGTCATCGTCGACTTCAATTCGAGCTGGTACCGAGGCTTGGGCTGTTCCATCGCGCATGGCGTGCGCACAGTGACTTCGAACGCCAATCCACCGGCGGCCGTGATCGTGGCCATGGCCGACCAGGTCGCGCTGCAGTCGACATCGTATATCGGTCTCGCCACACGCTATGTCGAGTCCGGCCGAGAAGACATCATCGTTTCGCGTAGCAAGGGCAGCGACTGCCCTCCGTGCCTGTTTCCCGCCTTTGCTTTCCCTGCATTGATGGCGCTGGATGGCGACCGAGGCGCCCGTCGGGTGCTTGAACAGTGGTCGTCCCATGTGGTCCGACACTCACTCCCTGAAGCGGCCTACGATGTGGATACGGTCGATGACCTGGCCGTATTGACGCGCTCGGCAACCGGCGGTCGCATTTAGGTCGGACATCGACTCACGAAAGGCGATGCCTGTCGCGCAGTCGAAGCGCCTGAGTCTTGGAAAGACCGGAACTCCAGCGAGTAGCCATTTCCCGCATGGATGGTGACGACCTTTCCGCCCGTCGTGGCGGGCAGCTTCACAGGCGCGGGCGCAGCTTGATGTCGACGTGCACGGACGTACGGCGCAATGAGTATCGCGTAGGGTGGAACCCGCGAAGCGGAGTCCACCGTCTTTTATCCGCTACGGGTGAATCCGGACATGGCGGAAATGTGGTGATGGCGGGTTCCTGACAGCGAAGCTGGTCATCGCCTGCGGCGGTTCTGCCCTACCAAAATATTGCGAGTGTCCGATATCGTGCGTCCAACGCAGCGACATGCCGTTGCAGATCATCGAGACTGCCGGTATTGACGACGATGTCGTCGGCGATGGCGAGTCGCTGTTCGCGCGTCGCCTGCGCGGCGATCATCCTGTCGGCGAGGGCGGCATCGATACCATCGCGACGGGTGAGGCGTTCGCGCTGCACGTCGACCGGCACGTCGACGACGAAAATGCGCTGCAGCCACGGGTAGGCGGTGCGTGCGCCGACTTCGGCCAGCAGCGGAATCGCGGCGACGGCATACGGGCTTGATGACTGTGCGCACTGGCGCGCCAGCGTTTCGCGCACGCGCGGGTGGATGATGGCTTCGAGACGTTTCCGCGCCGTATCGTCGCCGAACACGCGCTTGCGCATTGCGGCGCGATCGAGCGCGCCATCGGCATCAAGCACGTCAACGCCGAATGCGGCGACGACTTCCGCCAATCCTTCACTGCCGACAGCGACGGCTTCGCGCGCCGCGACATCGGCATCCGCGACGACAATGCCGAGAGATTCGAATGCGGAAGCGACAGCGGTCTTGCCTGACGCGATACCGCCGGTCAAACCGATGCAGTACGTCTGATTGCGCGCGGCCGCCATGGCGTCACTACTGTAGGCCTGAAATGCGCATGTACGCGCCGATGATGTCGTTGCCCCACAGGAACACGATCCAGCCGGCGATGGCGAGATAGGGGCCGAACGGGATCGGCGTGGCCTGATCGCGGCCTTTGGTCATCAGCCAGATCGAGCCGACGACGGCGCCGACGATCGAGGACAGCATCACGATCGGCAGCAGCGCCTTGTAGCCGGCCCAGGCCCCGAGCGCGGCCAGCAGTTTGAAATCACCGTGGCCCATGCCGATCTTGCCGGTCAACTGTTTGTAGACCCAATACACGATCCACAGCGACAGATAGCCGAGCACCGCGCCAGCGATCGCGGCCTTTGCGGGGACAAACAGATTATCGACACTGGCGATCAGACCCAGCCAGAGCAGCGGCAGCGTGAGTTGATCCGGCAGCAATTGCGTACGCACATCGATGCCGGACATCGCGATCAGGAAACAGCTCAGCAGCGAAGCGCCGAAGCCCTGCCAACCGAAACCGAAGCGCCAGACGCAGGCGGTAACCAGCAGCATCGTCAGCAGTTCGACGGCGGGATACTGGATCGAGATCGGCGTCTTGCAGCTACGGCAGCGGCCGCGCAGCGCCAGCCAGCTGAACACTGGAATGTTTTCGTACCACGACAGCTTGTGCTGGCAGTGCGGGCAGTGCGAGGGCTCGACCACGATTCCCGGCGGTGGCGGATCGTAGAGATCCGCCTGGCCCAGCGTTTCGAGGCTGTCGTGCTTCCACTCCCACTCCAGCCGTTTCGGCAGGCGCAGGATCACGACGTTCAAAAAACTGCCGACGAGCAGGCCGAGCCCGGCCGCGATCGGATAACCGAGGGCCGGGTTCTGGTCGAGGAATGCCATCGATGCGGGAGCCCGGACTCAGCCGCCGACCGCAGCGGCCAGCTTGAAGATCGGCAGGTACATGCCGACGACCATGCTGCCCACCATCACGCCGATGATCACCATGATCATCGGTTCGAGCAGGCTGGCCAGCGCGTCCACGGCATTGTTCACTTCCTGCTCGTAGAACTCGGCGACCTTGAACAGCATGGTGTCGAGCGCGCCGGCTTCTTCGCCGATCGCCGCCATCTGCACCACCATGTGCGGGAACAGGTTGACCTGTTTCATCGCCATGTTGACCGGATAGCCGACCGACACGTCATCGCGGATGCGCCACACCGCTTTCTCGTACACCGAGTTGCCGGTGGCGCCTGCGACGCTTTCCAGCGCCTCGACCAGCGGGACGCCAGCCTTGAAGGTGGTGGCGAGCGTGCGCGAGAAACGCGCGACGGCGGAGTTGTGCATGATCGCGCCGATCACCGGAATCTTCAGCACGACCTTGTCCAGGAAATGCTGGAAGCCGGGCGACCGTTTGTAGGCGAAGACGAAGCCGACGATGGTGCCGACGGTGACGATCAGCATCAGCCACCACCACGACACCATGAACCGCGAGAACTTCACGATGAGCTGCGTGAACGCCGGGAGTTCCGCGCCGAAATTCTTGAACACGTCCTCGAACTGCGGCACCACGAACACGAGCATGATCGAACTGACCAGGATCGCGACCGCGATGACCATGGCCGGATAGAACAGCGCCTTCTTGATCTTGCCTTTCAGCGCTTCGGTGTTTTCCTTGTAGGTCGCGATGGTGTCGAGCACGGTTTCGAGCACGCCCGCCGATTCGCCGGCGCGGACCAGGTTGCGATAGAGCTCGTCGAAATACACCGGATGCTTGCTCATCGATTCGTAGATCGAGGAGCCGCCCTCGATATCGACGCGCACCGCTTCGACCAGATTCTTCATCCGCAGGTTTTTCTGGCCGTTGCCGATGATCTCCAGCGACTGCACCAGCGGCACGCCCGATTTCATCATCGTGGCGATCTGGCGACTGAAGATGGCGATGTCCTTGGCAGTGATCCTGCTGCCCGCCGCACCGAACAGCGGCTTGGGCTTGGGTTTCACCACGATCGGCGTGATGCCCTGGCGGCGCAGTTCGGCGCGCAGCAGATTGCCGTTCTTGGCCTGCTGCTCGCCCTTCATCTTGATGCCGCGTTTGTCGGTGCCCTCCCAAACGAACATCGGCAGCTGATTGCCGGCACGTTCGGTGGCAGGTGCGCTTTTGGCGGCGGTGCGGGATGCGGCCATGGCTTAGTCCTTGGTGACGCGGTTGATTTCGGCGAGGCTGGTGATGCCGTTTCTGGCTTTCAGCAGCGCGGATTGACGCAGATTGCGCACGCCGGAGGCCCGTGCGGCTTCTCCGATCTGCATGGAATTACCGCCCTGCAGAATGATCGACTGGATCTTATCGGTCATCGGCATCACTTCGTAGATGCCGGTGCGGCCTTTGTAACCACCGGTGCACTCGCTGCAGCCGACCGCCTCGTACAGCTTGATGCCGGCGTGGACTTCGTCGGGCGTATAGCCTTCGGCCAGCAGGGCGTGTTCGGGCAGTTCCACCTCGCGCTTGCAGTGGTTGCACAGCCGGCGGGCGAGGCGCTGGGCGATGACCAGACTCACCGAAGACGTGATGTTGAACGGTGCGATGCCCATGTTCATCAGACGCGAGATGGTCTGCGGCGCATCGTTGGTATGCAGCGTCGACAGCACCATGTGGCCGGTCTGCGCGGCTTTGATGGCGATTTCGGCGGTTTCCAGGTCGCGGATTTCGCCGACCATAATCACGTCCGGGTCCTGACGCAGGAAGCTGCGCAGCGCTGCGGCGAAGGTCATGCCGCGCTTCTGGTTCTGCTGCACCTGATTGATGCCGGGCAAACGGATTTCGACCGGGTCCTCGACCGTGGAGATGTTGCGCTCTTCTTCGTTGAGGATCCCCAGGGCGGTGTACAGCGAGACCGTTTTACCGGAGCCGGTCGGGCCGGTGACCAGCACCATTCCGTAAGGTTTCTTGATCGCATCGAGGAACAATGTCTGCTGGTCAGGCTCGTAGCCGAGTTTCTCGATGCCGAGCTTCGCCGCACTGCCGTCGAGGATACGCAGCACCACTTTTTCGCCGAACAAGGTCGGCAGCGTGCTGACGCGGAAGTCGATCTGCCGGGTTTTCGACAGGTTGAGCTTGATGCGGCCGTCCTGCGGCACGCGCTTCTCGGCGATGTCGAGCTGCGACATCACTTTCAGTCGCGCTGCGATGCGCTGGCTGAGCTTGACCGGCGCCTTGGCGACCTGTTTGAGGATGCCGTCGATGCGCAGGCGCACGCGGTAATCGTTTTCGTAGGGTTCGAAGTGAATGTCCGAGGCGCCGCGGCGGATCGCGTCCACCAGCACCTTGTTGATGAACTTCACGACCGGCGTGTCGTCGCTCTTGCTGTCGATGCCGCCGTCGCCGCCGGGCTCGTCATCGCCGCTCGAGACATCGAGATTGTCCAGGCCTTCCGCATCGTCCAGACCGCCCAGCGCATCGCTGGACTCCATCCACTGCTGCATCGTGCGCTTGATGGTGTCTTCATCGACCAGGATCGGCTCCACCAACAGGTTGGTGTGGAACTTCACCTCATCGAGCGCAGCGGTATTGGTGGGATCGGACACGCCGACGAACAAGCGCCCGCCGCGTTTGAACAGTGGCAGCACCAGATGCTTCTGGAGCAGTTCTTCCTTGACCAGCCGGATCGCGCTCTGGCCCGGATCCATGACGGCCGGGTCGAACAGCGGCATGCCGAACTCGATCGAGTTGGCGGCGGCGAGTTGCGGTGGCGTGACCAGCTTGTGGTCCCGAAGATAATTCGCGATCGGCTTGCGCTCGCGCGTGGCGGCGTCCAGCGCTTCGCGCGCGACGTTCTCGTCCATGGCGCCGTCCAGCACCAGACGCCGGGCGATACCGGTGATACCGATCAGGTTTGAAGTGTGAGCAACATTCACTTTTTCGCTGCGCCTCGCCCGCGCGGACCCATGTGGATCATGTACTCCCGACAATAACATCGAAACTGCATGAGGACTCGGGAAATAGTACCGCTTCCGTTCAAGCCCCGGGAAAGTCCGGATATCAAGATGCGGGGCAACGCCGGCAGACAGGATGCCCGCCTGAACGGCATGCCGATTCTGGGCTGGTCGGCATTCGAAAAAAAGTGGCCCGAAGCTTCGGGCCGGCGACATCGGCGAGGATGTCGTGGGGCGTGTCGGCAGCCGCCCGTCAGGAACAGCCGTTGGGACGATAGAGCGCGGTGACGGTCGTGCTGCAGCTCCAGAGTCCTTCGCTATCGCGGGTCATGGTCAGGCTTTTGCCCGCCACATTGGGATTGCCGGCCAAGGTGCAGGTGATGGTCTGGCCATTGAGGTCGGTCCAGTTGCCGGTCGGGGTGATGGTGCTGCAGCGTACGGTGCTCAACGGCAGGCCGATGTCGCCTGCATCGGCGGGGCTGCCGGCGCCACTGGCGCCATTCTGGATGCGCTCCTCGAACGTCACCACGCCACCGCGCATGTCCGCCAGACCTGCGGTCACCTGCGAGCGCCCCACGTAGATTTGATAGGCAGGCAGGGCGATCGCGGCCAGTATGGCGATGATCGCGACGACGATCATGAGCTCGATCAGGGTGAAACCTTGAGTGCTCGGGCGCGTTGTCTTCATGAGCAGTGACCTGGGTCGAAGATATCCATGCGTGTGATGTACGTTTCCCTGTGGAAACGAGTGGGCCGTTTCGAGCAGCAGTGCCGACGAAACAAAAAAGGGGTGCCGAAGCACCCCTTTCCGGAACGAAACGTCCTCAGGCGGGGATTAGCAGCCGTTCGGTTCGTAGTTCGCGTTACCAATGTTGTTGGTGCAAGCCCACTGGCCCTGGTTGTCGCGGGTCAGAGTCACGTTCTTGCCGGCGACATTGGGGTTGCCCTTCAGGGTGCAGGAGATGGTTTGACCGGCAGCCGCGTCCCAGTTGCCGGCGACGGCGATGGCGCAACGCGGGGTGGCAGCGGCGAGGCCGATGTCGGTGGTCGCACCAATGGCGCCAGCGCGTTCGCCGCTCTGGATGCCTTCTTCATAGGCGGTCACGCCGCCACGGATGTCGGCGAGGCCGGCGGTGGACTGCGACTTGGCGACGTAGTTCTGGTACGCCGGCAGAGCGATGG
>JBAQRU010000242.1:0-6511 GCA_049296025.1 Lysobacteraceae bacterium
TTCTGGGTGCCGTGGCGCAGGCTGTCGGCTTCCAGCGCCGCGAGCTGGTCGTCCAGCAGCAGCTTGGTGTCGTGCAGCAGACGGCCGATCAGCGTGCTCTTGCCGTCGTCGACGCTGCCGCAGGTGATGAAGCGCAGCAGCTGCTTGTGCTCGTGCTGCTGCAGATAGGCGGCGACGGCGGTATCGGCATCGTGATGCTGGGCCGTGGCATGCGGGATGATGGTGGTCATCAGAAATAGCCCTCCTGCTTCTTCTTCTCCATCGAAGCGGAAGGATCGTGGTCGATCACCCGTCCCTGGCGTTCGGACGTGGTCGCGACCAGCATCTCGGCGATGATTTTTTCCAGCGTATCGGCCTCGGATTCGATCGCGCCGGTCAGCGGATAGCAGCCGAGGGTGCGGAAGCGCACGCGCCTCAGCGCAGGTGTTTCGCCCTCGCCCAGCGGCAGGCGGTCGTCATCGACCAGGATCAGCGCACCGTCGCGTTCCACCACCGGGCGCTCGGCGGCCAGATACAGCGACGGCACCGGAATCTTCTCGCGATAGATGTAGAGCCACACGTCCAGCTCGGTCCAGTTCGAGATCGGGAACACGCGCACCGATTCGCCCTTGTGGATGCGGGTGTTGTACAGGCTCCACAGTTCCGGGCGCTGGTTCTTCGGGTCCCAGCGGTGCTGCGCGGAGCGGAACGAGAAAATGCGTTCCTTGGCGCGCGATTTCTCCTCGTCGCGCCGCGCGCCGCCGATGGCCGCATCGTAACCGCCGAGATCCAGCGCCTGCTTCAGGCCCTGGGTCTTCATCACATCGGTGTGCACGGTCGCGCCGTGGCTGATCGGGCCGATGCCCTGCGCCACGCCATCGGGATTGGTATGCACGCGCAGCGCGATGCCGGTTTCCGCGGCGCGGCGATCGCGGAACGCGATCATCTCGCGGAATTTCCAGCCGGTATCGACATGCAGCAGCGGAATCGGCGATCGCGCGGGCGCGAAGGCTTTCTGCAGCAGATGCAGCAGCACCGAGCTGTCCTTGCCGACCGAATACAGCATGACCGGGTTGCGGAATTCGGCTGCGACTTCGCGCAGGATGTGGATGCTCTCGGCTTCGAGGCGATCGAGATGGCTCAACGCTGGATAGGACATGGCTTCCGGAATGTATTGGCCGGGCGGGAACGCGCCTGCATTCGTGCTGGAGAACTGTAACGCATCAGTTACGCATCAGCCGGCGAAGGTATGGTAAAGCGTGCGAACGCTGAGGCCGATGACCAGTACGCCGACCACAGGCATCAGCAAGCGCGGCCGCACGAAGCGCAGCAGCCAGGCCCCGAACGGTGCCGCGACCACCCCGCCCAGCGCCAGTCCGAGCACGATGCCGAGATGACCGGTCCCCATCGTCATCAGAAACACGACGGACGCGGTCAGGGTGACGAAAAACTCCACTGCATTGACGCTGCCCACGGTCAGGCGAAGTTCGTGCCCACGCGCGATCAGGTTGCTGGCGACGATCGGTCCCCAGCCACCGCCGCCGATGGCGTCCACCAGCGCGCCGAAGAATCCCAGGCTCGACACGTGCGAGGTCACTTCTTTCGGGACCAGTTCGCGGAAAGATTTGAAGAGGATCATCGCCCCCATCAGCAGCAGGTAGCCGGCGATCCATGGCTTGAGCATGTCGCCATCGATGGTGGTCAGCAGATAGGCGCCGACGCCCGCGCCGAGCATTCCCGGCAGGAGCAGCCGCCGGAACAGCTTGCGGTCGATATTGCCGAAGGCGTGATGGGAGATCGCCGAGGTGCCGGTGGTGAAACACTCGGCGGCATGCACGGTCGCACTGCTGACCGCTGGCGGCACGCCGAAACCCAGCAACAGGCTGGACGCAGTGACCCCATAGGCCATGCCCAGCGCACCGTCGACGACTTGCGCGGCGAAGCCGATCACGATGTAGAGGATCAAATCCGGGGGCAGATCCATTCTGGGGGCAATCCTCTCGACAGGTTCCAGTATCGGCTTTCGAGTATCGGCGACCGCCCCGGATGCTGAAAGTGCAGCGGAGCATAAGCGCATAACGACCGCTCCTTTCCGGGAGCAGATACGGAAGCCTAGGCTGAATCGTCGCTCGGACCCCTCTCCGCACGGACCGCAGGCCGCCCACCATGTCTCCCGCCAATCCCGCCGCAACCCTGTCGACACTCCCGCAGACGCCTCTGTCGGCGGAGCCGTACCGCCAGATCGCCCATCTGGTCGAGGGGCTGGACAGTGCCGGCCTGTGGTGGCTGTCCGGCTATACCGCCGGCCTGGCACGGGCACAGGGGGCTGCGGTGCCGCTGGCCCCGGTCGGCGCCAACGCCGACAGCGTGGCTGCAGACCATGTCGAGCGCACGCGTCTGACCGTGGTCTACGGCAGCCAGACCGGCAACGCCCGCCGCGTCGCCGAAGCGCTGGTCGCCAAACTCGAAGCCGACGGCCTGCCCGTGCGCCTGCTGCGCGCGGACGCCTACCAGACCCGCGAGCTGAAGGACGAACGCTTCCTCGCCATCGTCATCAGCACCCAGGGCGACGGCGATCCGCCGGACGATGCCCGCGCGCTGGTCGAATTCATCGAAGGCAAGCGCGCACCGTCGTTGCCGCAGCTGCGTTTCACGGTGCTCGGTCTGGGCGATTCCAGCTACCCGCAATTCTGCGCCATCGGCCAGCGCCTCGACGCGCGCTTCGAAGCGCTGGGCGCACAGCGCTGGGTCGCACGCGCCGACGCCGATCTCGACATCGACAGCGTGGCGGCGCCGTGGTCGTCGCAGCTGCATGCCGAAGCCAAGGAAACACTGAAGCCGCGCCCGCAGCTCGCCAGCGTCACCGCGCTGCGTCCACACGCCGCTCCAGTCGCCTGGACGCGCGAGCGCCCGTTCGCAGCGGAGCTGCTGGCGAACCAGCGCATCACCGGTCGCGGTTCGGATCGCGACATCCGTCATCTCGAACTCTCGCTCGAAGGCGCGGGCCTCGATTACGAACCCGGCGATGCGCTCGGCGTGTGGATCGAGAATCCGCCTGCGCTGGTGCAGGCCATCGCTGAAGCACTCGATCTCGATGCCGATGCGGCCGTCGAGCACGGCGGCGATACGCGGACGCTGCGCGAATGGTTGGGCAGCAAGCGCGAAATCACCCGCTTGAGCCGTCCGTTCGTGGCGACCCATGCCGCGCACGCCGGCAGCGATGCGCTGAATCGCCTGCTCGCGCCGGATCAGCGCGAAGGTCTGACTGCGCTGATGGCGCAATCGCAGATCATCGATCTGCTCCACGAACATCCCGGCGCGTGGACCGCCGAAGCGCTGGTCGAAGCGCTGCGTCCGCTACAGCCGCGCCTGTACTCCATCGCCTCCAGCCGCAAGGCCGTCGGCGACGAAGCGCATCTCACGGTCGCGCACGTCGAATACCGGCACGGTGACGCGCTGCGCTGGGGTGCGGCCTCGCACTATCTCGCCAACCGGGAAGAAGGAGCGTCGCTGCCGGTGTTCATCGAGCGCAACGAACGCTTCCGTCTGCCAACGGACATGTCGCGCGACGTGATCATGATCGGCCCCGGCACCGGTGTCGCACCGTTCCGCGGATTCGTGCAGGAACGTGCGGTCATCGGAGCGACGGGCCGTCAATGGCTGCTGTTCGGCAATCCGCATGCGCGCAGCGATTTCCTCTACCAGCTCGAATGGCAGGACGCGCTGAAGCGCGGTGAATTGCATCGCCTCGATCTCGCGTTCTCGCGCGATCAGGCGCACAAGATCTATGTGCAGGACAAGCTGCGCGAACACGGCCGCGAACTCTTTTCGTGGCTGGACGGAGGCGCGCATCTGTACGTCTGCGGCGACGCCACGCGGATGGCCAAGGATGTGCACGCTGCGCTGCTGGACGTGATCGCCGAGCACGGCGGCAAGTCGGCGGAAGATGCGACCGATTATCTGAACGCTCTGCAGTCGCAGGGCCGCTACGCGCGGGACGTGTACTGATGGATGGGGTTGTCAAATGAGCGTGCACTCGATCGAAGACATCAAGCAGCAGAGCGGCCGCCTTCGCGGCACGCTGCAGCAGTCGCTCGCCGATCAGATCACCGGCGCGCTGGCCGACGACGACCAGACGCTCATCAAGTATCACGGCAGCTATCAGCAGGACGACCGCGACGTGCGCGACGAACGTCGTCGGCAAAAGCTTGAGCCCGACGTCTCGTTCATGATCCGCACCCGCACGCCCGGCGGCGTGGTCACCCCGGCGCAGTGGCTGAAGCTCGATGCCATCGCGACCACCTACGCCGAACGCGGCCTGCGTGTCACCACCCGACAGGCATTCCAGTTCCACGGCGTGATCAAGGGCAGGCTCAAGGCGACGATGCAGGCGATCAACGCCGCACTGATCGACACCCTTGCCGCCTGCGGCGACGTCAACCGCAATATCGCAGTCGCCTCCAATCCGTATCTGTCGCAAGTACATGCCACCGTGCAGGCGCAGGCCGAAGCATTGTCGAAGTACCTGTTGCCCAACAGCCGCGCCTACTACGAAATCTGGCTCGACGAAGAAAAAGTCGCCGGCAGCGGCGAGGAAGTCGAACCGATCTACGGCGCCACCTACCTGCCGCGCAAGTTCAAGATCGGCTTCGCGGTGCCACCCAGCAACGATGTCGACGTGTTCGCGCAGGATCTGGGCTTCATCGCGGTCATAGGCAATAACGGCAGCGGCGACGACGGCGCGCTGCTCGGCTACAACGTCAGCATCGGCGGCGGCATGGGCGCGACCCACGGCGATCCCGAAACCTATCCGCGCATTGGCGATGTGATCGGCTTCATTGCGGCGGACCACGTCACTGCAGTCGCCGAAGCGGTGATCACCACCCAGCGCGACTGGGGCAACCGCGCGGTGCGCAAGCGCGCGCGACTGAAATACACCATCGACGATCACGGTCTCGACAAGGTGAAGGCCGAAGTGGAGCGTCGCTCGGGCGTGCGCTTCGCGCCCGCGCGCGCGTTCGAATTCGCGCACAACGCCGACGAATTCGGCTGGAATCAGGGCGACGACGGCCGCTGGCATCTCACCCTGCGCATCATCGCCGGCCGGATCTGGGACCGTGATGGCACGCGACACCTCAGCGGCCTGCGCGCCATCGCGACCCTGCTCGATGCTGCCGGCGGCGGATCGGAATTCCGCCTCACCGCCAATCAGAACCTGCTGATCGCGAATCTCGACGATGCCCAGCGCGAAGCGATCGATGCGCTGATCGGCGAATACGCGCTCGACACCCATCGCAACGCATCGCCTTTGCGCAAAGCCGCGCTGGCCTGCGTCGCACTGCCGACCTGCGGCCTGGCGATGGCCGAAGCCGAACGCTATCTGCCGGCCTTCGTCGATCGCCTCGAAGCGAGACTCGCGACGCACGGCCTCGATGACGCCGATCTGCACCTGCGCATCAGCGGCTGCCCGAACGGCTGCTCGCGGCCGTACCTCGCCGAAATCGCGCTGGTCGGCAAGGCCCCCGGCCGCTACAACCTGATGCTCGGCGCCGACCATCGCGGCCAGCGCCTGAACACGCTGTATCGCGAAAACATCGACGAAACCACCCTCCTCGACAGCCTCGACCCGCTGTTCCGGCAATACGCCGCACAGCGCGACGCGGGCGAACGCTTCGGCGATTTCCTGGTCCGCAGCGGTGTCGTGACTCTCGAAAGCACGGGCAGCAGGACGTTGCCACTGGAGTTGATCGCATGAGCCTCCCCGACCCGATCACCGCGGCCGAATCGCCGCAGGCGCTCGCCGAACTCAACCGCTGGCTCGCCACGAAAACGGCGCCGGAGCGGGTGCAATGGGCGGTCGAACATCTCGCCGGCCATCATGCGCTGTCGTCGAGTTTCGGCGCGCAGGCGGCGGTCGCACTGCACATGACCACGCAGGCGAAGCCGGACATCCCGGTGATCCTGATCGACACCGGCTATCTGTTTCCGGAAACCTACCGGTTCATCGACGAACTGACCGAGCGCCTGTCACTGAATCTCAAGGTTTACCGCCCGCAGGTCGGTATCGCGTGGATGGAAGCGCGCCACGGGCGTCTGTGGGAAAACGGGATCGAAGGCATCCAGAGCTACAACCAGTTGCGCAAGGTCGAACCGATGCAGCGCGCACTGCGCGAACTCGGCGTGCGCACCTGGATCGCCGGCCTGCGCCGCAGCCAGACCAGCACGCGCGCCGGCATCGACTTCCTCGAACTGCGCGACGGCCGCTGGAAACTGCACCCGATCGCCGACTGGAACGATCACGACGTGTGGAAGTATCTCGAAGCCAATGGCCTGCCCTACCACCCGCTGTGGGATCAGGGTTACGTTTCGATCGGCGACATCCACACCACCCGCCGTCTCGAAGACGGCATGAACGAAGAAGACACCCGTTTCTTCGGCCTCAAGCGCGAATGCGGCCTGCATGAAGACTGGACGACGTTGGCGAAAAGCGCCTGAGATGCCATGAGTAGGGTGGCGGTGAGCGCAGCGAACC
>JBAQRU010000243.1:0-48832 GCA_049296025.1 Lysobacteraceae bacterium
GATGGACGGAGAGGTCTTCATCGCCGAACAGGTGCTGGCCAAGCACGACGAGACCTACGTGCCGAAGGAAGTGGCCGACAAGATGGGCCTGGCGCACAAGAAGCACAACGTGCCCGCAGCGACCGCGAACGGTGCAGCGCAAACGCCCGCCACGGCATCGCCGATGCCGGAGCGCTGAGCCGGCATGCATCTGCTTCCGGAGTTCGGCCAGATCGCGCTGATCCTGGCGCTGTTGGTTGCATCGCTGCAGGCGATCCTGCCGCTGCTCGGCGCGCAGCGCGGACTGGCGCCGTGGATGGCCATCGCGCGACCGACGGCATGGGCGCAGCTGGTACTGGTCGGCGCCGCCTTCGCGATCCTGACCTGGGCATTCGTCGTGCAGGATTTTTCGCTGCGCTATGTCGCCACCAATTCCAATTCGCTGCTGCCGATGGTGTACCGCTATTCCGCCGTATGGGGCGCGCACGAAGGTTCGCTGCTGCTGTGGGCGCTGATCCTCTCGCTGTGGACCACAGCGGTCGCGCTGTTTTCGAAATCGCTGCCGGAACGGGTGGTCGCCCGCGTGCTCGGGGTGATGGGCATCATCAACGTCGGTTTCCTCGCCTTCCTGATCTTCACCAGCAATCCGTTCGAGCGGATCCTGCCCGCCGCCGCCGAAGGTCGCGACCTCAACCCGCTGCTGCAGGATTTCGGCCTGATCGTGCATCCGCCGATGCTCTACATGGGCTATGTCGGCTTCGCGGTGCCGTTCGCGTTCGCGATCGCTGCGCTGCTCGACCGCAACGCCTCGCGGCCGGAAGAAGTCGCGCGCTGGCTGCGCTGGACACGGCCGTGGACCAATGTCGCCTGGAGCTTTCTGACCATCGGTATCGCGCTCGGCAGCTGGTGGGCGTACTACGAACTGGGCTGGGGCGGCTGGTGGTTCTGGGATCCGGTCGAGAACGCCAGCTTCATGCCGTGGCTGGCCGGTGCCGCGCTGCTGCATTCGCAGGCGATCACCGAGAAGCGCGGCAGCTTCCGCAGTTGGACGCTGCTGCTGGCGATCGCCACGTTCTCGCTGTCGCTGCTCGGCACCTTCCTGGTGCGTTCGGGCGTGTTGACCAGCGTGCATGCGTTCGCCTCCGATCCCGGACGCGGCCTGTTCGTCCTGATCTTCCTCGGGCTGGTCGTCGGCGGTTCGCTGGTGCTGTACGCGCTGCGCGCAGCGGACGTCGACGGCGGCAAGCCCTTCGTCGGCGCATCGCGCGAAGCGCTGCTGCTGTTCAACAACGTCTTCCTCACCGCCGCCTGCACGATGGTGTTGATCGGCACCCTCTACCCGCTGCTCGCCGATGCGCTGGAACTCGGCAAGATTTCGGTCGGCCCGCCGTATTTCTCGCTGATGTTCATCGTGCTGATGGCGCCGATCATCCTGTTGCTGCCGCTGGGGCCGCTGATCCGCTGGCAGCGCGACGAACTGGCGCGCCCGCTGCGTCTGCTGCTGCCGTGGGCGGTGCTGGCGCTGGTGGCCGGGGCAATCGCCTACTTCCAGGCGCCGAATGGCCCGTGGAAAACCGCAGCCGGCGTCGCCGGTTCGGTGTGGATCGCATTCGGCACCGCGCGCTTCGTCTGGCAGCGCCTGCGCACGCATCGCAGCCCGCTCACCCCGGAAATGCTCGGCATGGTGCTGGCGCACAGCGGCATCGCGGTGTTCCTGATCGGCGCGCTGCTGGTCGAAGCACAGGTGCAGCAGCGCGAGATCGCGATGAAGCCGGGGCAGACGCTCACCCTCGGCCGCGACAGCTTCCGCTTCGACGGCGTCGAGCGCCTGCAAGGCCCGAACTACGCCGCCAGCCGCGGCACCGTAACCGTGTTCCGCGACGACCGGCAAGTGATCACGCTGCATCCGGAAAAGCGCGAATACGCCAGCGGCGGCCAGGTGATGACCGAAGCGGCGATCCGCCCGGGCGTGAGCCGCGACCTGTTCGTCGCGCTCGGCGAACCGCTGGGCGACGATGCCTGGGCCGTGCGCGTGCACATCAAACCCTTCATCCGCTGGGTGTGGCTGGGCGCGATCCTGATGGCGCTCGGCGGTTTCGTCGCCGCAGTGGATCGGCGATTCCGCACCCCCCGCAGCGCAGCCGACGATCACGAAAGCACTCTGTCCACATTGGGCGCGCGCGAACAGAAGCGCGACCGGCAGGATGATCCCGGCATCGGCGACGCGGCACCCGTGAACGACGGAGGCGCCGACTGATGCGCGCCAAACGCTGGCTTCCCTTCGCTGCATTCCTGCTGATCGCCGCGCTGCTTGCGACCGGCGTCTGGCTGAGTCGTCGCGCCAACCGCGAAGCGCTGCCCTCGCCGCTGATCGGCAAACCGGCGCCGGAGTTCGCGCTGCCGGTCCTGCACGAGCCGAACCGCACGGTGACCTCGAAGGAACTGCGCGGCCAGCCGTATCTGTTGAACGTGTGGGGCAGCTGGTGCGTGGAATGCCAGGTCGAGCATCCGGTGATCACCCGTTTCGCCGAAACCAAGCGGCTGCGCGTGATCGGCTACAACTGGAAGGACGAACCGGCCGACGCGCTGGCGTGGCTGGAACGCTTCAATAATCCGTACTGGCTGGTGCTGGCCGATGTCGAAGGCGGCACTGCGATCGATTTCGGCATTTACGGCGCACCGGAGACCTTCCTGGTCGACGCCAATGGCGTCGTGCGCTGGAAACACGTCGGCGCGATGACCGATGCCATCGTCCGCGACGAACTGTTGCCGGAGTTGGGCGCTGCGGAGCAAGGCCGATGACGACGCCTTCACAGACACCGGAACAGCCTTCCACGCGGCCGCCGCTCAAGCACTGGCTGGGGATGGTCGTGGCGTTCTTCGTGCTGCTGTTTTTCCTGACTTTCGGTGCCGAAGTCCTGAACTACGCGTACCGCAGCTATACCAAACCGCCTGCGTCGCGGCTGGTCGGACAACCGCTCCCTGATTTCACGATGCCGACGCTGGGCGAACCCTCGCGCACGGTCTCGCGACAGGATCTGCTGGGAACGCCCTATCTGCTCAGCACCTGGTCGAGCTGGTGCTACGGCTGCAAGGAAGAACATCCGACCGTCGCCCGGTTCGCCGAAAGCAAGCGGATCAAGGTGATCGGTTTCAATATCCAGGACGAACCGCAGGACGCCGCAGCGTGGCTGAAACGCTTCGGCGACCCGTACGCATTCACGCTGGTCGACGGCACCGGACGCACCGCGAACCGGATGGAAATCTTCACTTCGCCGCACCACGTGCTGGTCGATGCCAAAGGCGTGATCCGCTGGAAGCGCAGCGCGGTCATGGACGAGCGCATGGTCCGCGACGAGTTGCTGCCCATGATCGACACCATGGAGCGCCAACCGTGATCGCGATGCTCCGCCGCTGTGCGCTGGTTCTGCTGCTGACGCTCGCCGCTGCGCCGGCATTCGCGCAGAAGGCCTCCGACCCCGCGCCGCTGCAGTTCCGCGATAACGCCGAAGAACAGCGCTTCCACGATCTGGTCGCCGAACTGCGCTGCGTGATGTGCCAGAACCAGTCGCTGGCCGATTCCAACGCGCAGATCGCCGTCGATCTGCGTCACGAAGTGCTCGCGCTGATGCGCGAAGGCCGCAGCGATGCCGAAGTGCGCGACTTCCTGGTCGCGCGCTACGGCGAGTTCGTGCTGTATCGGCCGCGGGTCAGCGGTACGACCTGGCTGCTGTGGTTCGGTCCGCTGCTGTTCGCGCTCGGTGGCGGCGTCGTGGTCTGGCGCCTGCTGCGCCGCGAAGGCAGGACACCGCCCCCGATCGACGATACGCAGGAGTGGTGATGTCCTCTTCCCTCATCTTCGCGCTGGTCGGCGCGCTCGCAACGCTGCTGGTCTTCGGACTCGTGCTGCGCCCGCTGTGGCGGATCAGGCGGGCGTCCACGCTGCTGCTGATCGCCGGGCTTACGCTCGCCTCCGCCGGCATCTACCGGCTGGTCGGCAATCCGGCCGCTCTGGATGCATCGATGGTCGAACGCCCGCAGAGCATCGAGCAGGCGCTGTCCCAGCTCGAGCGCAGCCGCGACAGTTTCCCGGATCACGAAGGCTGGGTGATGCTGGCCAGTGCTTACGCCCGCGTCGGCAAATTCGAGCAGGCGCGCGACGCCTGGGAAGAAGTGCTGGAGCGTGTGCCGGAGGATGCGAATTTTCTCGCCGCCGCCGCCGAAGCGCGCGCGCAGACGGATGCGCAGCGCCGCTTCGATCCGCGCGCGGTCGACTATCTGCAGCGTGCGCTCAAAGCCGATCCACAGCACCAGCGCGCGCGGCTGTTCATGGGCATCGCACTGCGTCAGCAGGACAAACCCGCCGAAGCCGCGCGGATGTGGGAACCGCTGCTCGCCCAGGTCGACGCGGCCAATGCGGAAACGCTGCGCGCCGAAATCGACGGCGCACGCAAGGACGGGGGGTTGCCGCCGTTGCCGCCGCCCGCCACTGCGCCCGCATCGAAAGGATTGGTCGTGGAAGTTGCGCTGGATCCCGCATTCGCCGCACGCGTCCGTCTGCGCGGCGACGCCACCGTATTCGTGATCGCGCGTGCCCCCGACGGCCCGCCGATGCCGGTCGCGGTCGAAAAACACAGCGTCGCCAATCTGCCGCTGACCGTGACGCTCGACGACGCCGATGGTCCGATGCCGACCGCCAGACTGTCGGCGCTGCAGGAAGTCGAAGTGATCGCGCGCATCTCCGAGAGCGGCAATCCCATGCGTCAGCAAGGCGATCTGGAATCGAAGCCCGTGCGCGTGCAACTGCCCGCGAAGCAGCCGGTCAAGCTCACGCTCGGCGCCGAATGACCGCCGCACCGTCGTCCCGCAGGCGTCGTATCGCCGGCCACGTACGCTGGCTGGCCCTGCCCTGCGCATTCGGGCTGCTGCTGCCGCTGCTCGGCCGCCTGTGGTCGTCGTCTTCGAATACGGCGGTGTGGCTGCTCGATCTCGGCGCGCACTGGCAGTTGCTGTACGCGCTTGGCTGGCTCGCACTGTGTGCGATCTGCGCGGTGCGCACCTGGCGATGGCTGCTGCTCGCGCCGCTGGCGCTGCTGCCGCTGTTCAGCACCAGCATGCCGCTGCAGCGCGTGGACGACGGCAAACCGGCGCTGATCGTCGCAGCAGCGAACGTCAACGTCGGCAACCGCGACCCCGCCCGATTGGTGGCTTGGCTGCGCGCGCAGCCGGCGGATGTGGTGATGCTCAGCGAGCTGACGCCCGCCTATGCCGATGCGCTGCTGCGTCAGCTCGGCGACGACTACCCGCACCGGGAGTTCGCGCCCGACGATTCGCCGTTCGGCATCGGCCTGCTCTCGCGCACGCCGCTGACCGCAGTGGAGCTGCACGCCAGCACCGACGGCATTCCATTCCTCACCGCGATGATCAAGAGCGGAAATGTGCCGATCCGGGTCGTCGCCGTCCATCCGATGCCGCCGATGGCGATGTATTGGCACGACGAACGCGATGCGCTGCTGCGGATGCTGGCGCGGCAGACGGGACGCACACCGACCGTCGTCGCTGGCGACCTCAATGCCACGCCGTGGTCGACCGCGATGATCGGCGCGGCGCAGGATGGCCTGTTCCGGGCCACCCGCCATACGCCGACGTGGCCTGTGTGGGGCCGTGGCGTCTTCGGTATTCCGATCGATCATGTCCTCGCCACCGGGCATTGGCGGCAGGCCGGATCCAGCCGCGGCCCGGACATCGGCTCCGACCACTACCCCGTTCGCGCGACGCTGGTCTGGCTCGATTATCGCGATATCGAATGATTGTCACGTCGCTGCCCTCGGAATCGGGCGACCCATCGCGTACGATCCGCGCTCCCGTCCCGGATCGCTAGACTTCACGGATGACCGAATTCATACCTGCCGGCAGTCGATTCCTCGACCTGCCCTCGCCCTTCCCGATCAAACGCGGCGGCGACCTGCTCGGCGCACGCATGGCTTACGAAACCTGGGGCACGCCGAACGCCGCTGGCGACAACGCCATTCTTATTCTTACCGGGCTGTCGCCCGATGCCCACGCCGCCAGCCATGCCGACAACATGGACCCCGGCTGGTGGGAAGCGATGCTGGGCCCCGGCAAATCCATCGACACCGATCGCTGGTACGTGGTCTGCGTGAATTCGCTGGGCAGTTGCAAGGGATCGACCGGCCCGGCATCGATCAATCCCGCCACCGGCCGGACCTATCGTCTGGGCTTTCCCGATCTGTCCGTGGAGGACTGCGCCGACGCCGCCGCGCACGTGATCCGCAGCCTCGGCATCGGGCACCTCGCCTGCGTGATCGGCAATTCGATGGGCGGCATGGTCGCGTTGTCGCTGCTGCAGCGCTTTCCGGGCATCGCCCATGGCCATATCAATATCTCCGGCGCCGCCCGCGCGCTGCCGTTCTCGATCGCCATCCGCTCGCTGCAGCGCGAAGCCATCCGGCTCGATCCGCAGTGGAACAACGGCGACTACACCGACGAGGCCTATCCCGAGGCCGGCATGCGCATGGCCCGCAAGCTCGGCGTGATCACCTATCGCTCGGCGCTGGAATGGGACGGCCGCTTCGGCCGCGTCCGCCTGGACTCCGACCGTCGCCTCGGCGACGACCCGTTCGGACTCGAATTCGAGGTCGAAAACTATCTCGAAGGCCACGCGCGCCGCTTCGTCCGCCGCTTCGACCCGAACAGCTACCTCTACCTCAGCCGTTCGATGGACTGGTTCGACCTCGGAGAGTCCTGTCACGGCACCTGCGAGCAGGGCCTCTCGAAGCTGCGCGTGAACCGTGCGCTGTCGATCGGCGTGCATACCGACATCCTGTTCCCGATCCAGCAGCAGCAGGAAATCGCCGATGGCCTGCTTGCCGGCGGCGTCGACGCCCGCTGCCTGGCGCTGCCCTCGCCGCAGGGCCACGACGCCTTCCTGGTCGATTTCGCCCGTTTCGGCCCAGCCGTCCGCGAGTTCCTCGATTCACTGTAGGCCGGGCTTCTGCCGGATCGGCTGTTTGTAGGAGCGGCGCGAGCCGCGAAGCCTGCGACACATCAGCTATGGCGCAAACCACAACATTGATACTCAGGGTTCCGTTCAGCGGTGTGCCCGAGACATCCATGATTTCGCGGCTCGCGCCGCTCCTACAAAAGCTGGCCATGCCGAACCGTTACCGGCAAGCACTGCTAGAATCGGGCTCATAACCCAGCAGAATGCCCTTATAGGATTTCGTCATGACCGTGCTCGATTTCCCCGGCCGCGCCCATCTGATCGAATCCATCGACGCCGCCGTCGCCCTCGGCGACCACGCCGCCGTCGCCCAGGCCCTGCGCAGCTCGCTGTGCAGGATGATGCGCGAGAACACCGTCGCACTGCCCGACTGCGTGCTGGACCCGGTCGAAGGCCACTACGCCCGCCGCGAGCTCTACGTTAGTCCGCAGCACGGCTATGTCGTCATCGCCATGACCTGGGGCCCCGGACAGGGCACGCCGATCCACGACCATTCCGGTCTCTGGTGCGTCGAAGGCGTCTGGCACGGCCAGCTCGAAATCACCCAGTACGACCTCAGCGAAAAACGCGGCGACCGCTACCGCTTCACCGATGTCGGCACCCTGATCGCCGGCACCGGCTCCGCCGGCAGCCTGATCCCGCCGCACGAGTACCACACCATCCGCAACGCCAGCGACACCGGCACTGCCATCTCGCTGCACATCTACCAGCGCACGATGACCTGCTGCGGCATCTTCGACGCCGCCGACGACGGCTGGCATGTCTACGCCAGCAAGCAGTTGCAGTTGGACCACGCCGCCTGAGCCACCGGCCCGGTCGCGGCCTGCGGCGACCTCGGCTATACTGCCGCCCCGCGCCGAAGTGGCGGAATCGGTAGACGCAGCGGACTCAAAATCCGCCGCCCTTAAAAGCGTGAGGGTTCGAGTCCCTCCTTCGGCACCAGGCCAGACAATGTTCTGGCGGCGACGGCCTCCAACGAGCCATCGCGAGGGGAAACCCTCGACAGAAAACACAAAGGCCACGCGAGAGCGTGGCCTTTTGCGTGATCGACATGTCGGTTATCACGCCGGAATTTGACTACGCCTTTTGACTACTCGACGCCACGTCGATTTCTCACCCCTGCTCCCGCACCACCTCCAACACCTCCGCGCCATAGCGCTCCAGCTTGGCGCCGCCGATACCGCCGACCTGTGCGAGTTCGCCCATCGAATCCGGGCGGCGTTCGGCGATATTGCGCAGCGTGCTGTCGTGGAAGATCACGTAGGCGGGCACGTTCTGTTCCTTCGCGAGGCGCGCGCGCATATCGCGCAGCGCCTGGAAGAGATGCAGATCCTGCGCCTGCACGGGCAGGCCGGTGCGCGGGCCGCTGTCGCGGTCGCGCGATTTCTTGCCCGGCAATTCCTTGCGCAGCACCACGGTCTGCCCGCCGGTCAGCACCGCGCGGCTGGCGTCGGTCAGACGCAGGCCGCCGAAGCCTTCGGCGTCGACTTCCAATAATCCTGCGGCAACCAATTGGCGGAATACGCCGCGCCAGGCTTTGGCGTCAAGGTCGGCGCCGATACCGTAGGTGCTCAGCTTGTCGTGACCGAACTGGCGGATGCGTTCGCCCTCGCCGCCGCGCAGCACATCGATCAGGTGCACGGCGCCGAAACGCTGGCCGGTGCGGTAGACGCAGCTCAGCGCTTTGCGCGCGGCCTGGGTCGCATCCCAGCTGTTGGCGGGCTGCAGGCAGTTGTCGCAATAGCCGCAGGGCTGCGGATAGGTTTCGCCGAAGCCCGCCAGCAGCACCTGGCGCCGGCACTGCATCGATTCGCAGTAGCCGAGCAGTTGATCGAGCTTGCGGCGTTCCAGCTGTTTGCGCTCTTCGCCGGCTTCGGACTGCTCGATCATCTGCTTGAGCAGGACCATGTCGCCCAGTCCGTAGCACAGCCACGCTTCGGCGGGTTCGCCGTCGCGGCCGGCGCGGCCGGTTTCCTGGTAATAGCCTTCCAGCGATTTCGGCAGATCGACATGCGCGACGAAGCGGACGTCGGGCTTGTCGATGCCCATGCCGAACGCGATGGTCGCGACCATCACCACGCCGTCCTCGCGCAGGAAGCGGCGCTGGTTCGCGGCGCGCACCTCGGCATTGAGGCCGGCGTGATACGGCAGCGCCTTGAACCCGAGGCCGGCCAAGGTTTCGGCGGTCTGATCGACCTTGCGTCGCGACAGGCAGTAGACGATCCCGGCCTCGTCGCGATGCTCGCGCAGGAAATCGAGCAGCTGGCGCTTGCCGTTTTCCTTCTGCACCACCGTGTAGCGGATGTTCGGGCGATCGAAGGAACTGACGAACCACTGCGCGTCTTCCAACTGCAGGCGTTCAGCGATCTCGCGCTGGGTCGGCGGGTCGGCGGTCGCGGTCAGCGCGATGCGCGGCACGTCGGGCCAGCGCTCGTGCAGCACCGTGAGTTCGCGATATTCGCGGCGGAAATCGTGCCCCCACTGCGACACGCAGTGCGCCTCGTCGATGGCGAACAGCGCGACCTTGGCGCGATCGAGCAACGACAGGAACCGCGAGGTCAGCAGGCGTTCCGGTGCGACGTACAGCAGATCGAGTTCGCCGGCCAGCATCGCGCGTTCGATCCGCGATGCCGATTCGGCGTCCAGCGTGGAGTTGAGGTACTCGGCGCGCACGCCGACCTGGCGCAGGGCTTCGACCTGGTCCTGCATCAGCGCGATCAGCGGCGACACCACCACGCCGACGCCGTCGCGCAGCAGCGCGGGCACCTGGTAGCACAGCGATTTGCCGCCGCCGGTGGGCATGAGCACCAGCGCGTCGCCGCCGGCTGCGATGTGTTCGATGATGGCCTGCTGCGGACCGCGGAAATCGGCATGGCCGAAGATGCGGTGCAGCAGGTCCCGGGGAGATTCCTGCATGCCGCTAGGTTATCAGGTGCCGCAAATCCGCCGCTGTCGGGAAATCCCGAATCGCGCATCGGACAAATCCTCGCGCTAGTCTTCGCTACCGCACCCTCGACGGAGACGGCTTTGTCGCGCACCCGGATACTGCTGTTCGCCCTGAGCGGCGCGCTGGTCCTGCTGGCGTGCCTGGATTCGCCAGTGTTGCTGCCCTACCCGCTGCTGGTGCTGGCGGTACTGCGCGGCTGGCGCCTGCCGCGCATCGGCGGTGCCGGGACATCGCTGCTGCTGTCGACGCTGCTCGCGAGTCTCGTACTGGAAACCGGCGCATGGGCCCACAACTACCTGCGCGACGCGCCGGAGCCCGCCCTGTTCCATCCGCAGCTCATCCCCGACCTGATCATCGCGGTCGGTGTCTACGCCTCATGGTGGCTGACCTGGTGGTGGGCGCTGCACCGATACCGGTTCACGACGCTGCAGGTGTTTCTCACTACCGGTCTGTATGGGGTGCTGATCGAGCAACAGGGCAAGATCTTCGTGGCGGGCCTGTCGACGATGCCGGCAGGCCTGTTGCTGTGGGCGTTCGTCGCACTGGCGTATGGCTCGACGATGGCGCTGGCGACCTTCCTCGTCCGCGACCGTTTCGATCGCGGCCGCTTCGATGCGCAGCGCGATGGGCGATGGAGACTTCCGCTGACCTGGCTGCTGCTGTTCGCGATGACCTTCGCCACCAGTATTGTCTGGGGGCTGGTGTTGCAGGCGACCAACGCGATCCCGCCGAAGAAGCTGCCGATGCGCGAGCATCCGTTCTGGTGATCGATGGTCGCTGGCGGCGCCGAGCCGCAGCCAGCCGTTACACTGGGCAGGTATCCAAACTCCCGGGGAGCGGGCATGAAAAGCGCAGGCATCACTCTCATCGTCGTCGCCGGTCTCGTGGCCGGCATCCTGCTGTACGAAGCGCTCAAGCCGAAACGGATGAATGAGCCGACCGCCGCCGAGATCAAGACACAGATGGACAAGCTGCGCACCGAGGCCACGCAGAAGAATCCGGGACTGCCGCAGAGCGACGCGATCAAGGAAGAAGCCACCAGACAAGCCAGTGCGATGCTGAAAGACAGCGACGGCGAAAACCGCGCGCGCACCGCCGCCGGGCTGTTCTTCGGTTCGTATTTCATGAACACCCGCGCACGCCCTGCCTACTGCCGCCAGCGCGGCGTCGACCTGACCCCGTTCGTGACCGCCTTCGACCAGACCCACCGCGCCGAGCTGACCCGGGCACGGGAGATCCTGGCCCGCGCCGGCATCGACCCGGAATCGATGGTGCCGAAGCTGCAGGCGGAATTCGTCTCGCTGGTGGAGCAGGACATGAAGGACTTCGCCGCTGGCGCGCAGGTCCAGCCGGAAAGCGCCTGCGAATTGTTCAATCAGAATTCGAAGATCATCGCCGAAGCCATCGTGCTGCCGGCCGATGTGAAGCAGGCATTGATGGCGACGTACTGACCGCAGCGCGCCTGTCCGCCCGATGCCTGCGCTGCCGGGACAGCGGTGGCAATCGACGCCGGTTCCAGCCCCCGGCGCTTTACTGCGATCATAGGCGGGCTTTCCTCTCCGACCCATGCCCATGACTTCCCTGCGTTGCCTGCTGCTCGCCTTCGCCCTGCCCTTGATCGTCGCCGGCTGCGGCGACCAGACCACCAAACCCACGCGGCCCACCCCGGTCGTGAAACCTGCACAGCCCGCACCGCCGGTGAAAATCCGCATCGGCATCGCATTCGGCGGCGGCGCCGCGAAAGGCTTCGCGCACATCGGCGTGATCAAGATGCTCGAAGCCAACGGTTTCAAGCCCGAAGTGGTGTCCGGCACCAGCGCCGGCAGCGTGGTCGGTGCGTTCTACGCCAGCGGCATGGATGCCTTCCAGATGCAGGAGCGCGCGGTGGCCCTGGACGAAGCGCGGATCCGCGATGTGACCCTGTTCAACGGCGGGCTGGTCCGCGGCCAGAAGCTGCAGGACTACGTCAACGAGATGGTCGGCAACCGCGCGTTCGACAAGATGAAGAAACCGTTCGCGGTGGTCTCGACCCAGCTTGAAACAGGTCAGCGGACGATCTTCGTCCGTGGCAACGTCGGCCAGGCGGTACGCGCCTCGTGCAGCATTCCCGGCGTGTTCGAACCGGTGAAAATCGACAAGTTCCACTACGTCGACGGCGGCGTGGTCAGCCCGGTGCCGGTGGATGCGGCGCGCCAGCTCGGCGCCGACTTCGTGATCGCGGTGGACATCTCCACCCGGATCACCGGCAAAACCCCGGAAAATCTGCTGGGTGTGGTGAATCAATCGATCACGATCATGGGCCAGAAACTCGGCGAACAGGAACTCTCGCGCGCCGACGTGATCATCCGGCCCAAGGTCAACGATATCGGCCCCGCCGATTTCGAGCAGCGTGCCCGCGCGATCGTGGAAGGCGAGAAAGCGGCGCTGGCGGCGTTGCCGCAGATCCGACTCAAACTCGAACAGATGCGGCAGGCGCGTGCGGCGGCGCAGGCGGCAAAGCGCAATCCCGCGCCGGCACTACCGGAAAAATGCGAAGAACCCGGCTTCATCGGTGGATTGCTGGGCAAGGATGCGGAGTGCGGGCCGAAGGGCAAGCGCTGAAACATCGCGACAGAAATTCGTCGCCAAAAAAAGAAGGGCCGGCAATGCCGGCCCTTCTTTTCATCGATACTTGCCGATCAAGCCCGCGAATCGCGCCTCGCAGCACCCGGTTTCGCCGCTCCGCCGCGATGCGGTTTCTGGCCCGCGTGCGCATGTGCGTTGCGGTCGACCGGTTTGCCGTGCGGACGATGGCTCGGCTTGCGTGGAGCGCTGTTGCCGCCCGGGCGCTGGTGGCCGCCACGATTGATCGGCGGCATCGGACCATCCATGCGAAGCGGGTTTTTGGGCGAAAAGCCTTCGACCACGTCCATCACCACATCGGTCTTGAGCAGACGCTGGATCTGACGCAGCAGGCCGGCTTCTTCCGACGACACCAGCGACAGCGCCTCGCCCTGCATGCCGTTGCGGCCGGTGCGACCGATGCGATGGATATAGTCTTCGGCGACCATCGGCAGGTCGTGATTGATCACCAGCGGCAGATTCGGAATGTCCAGACCGCGTGCGGCGACGTCGGTGGCGACCAGAATGCGCGCCTTGCCGGATTTGAACTGGTTCAGCGCCTTCTGACGCTGCGCCTGGCTCTTGTTGCCGTGGATCGCGACAGCGGGCAGGCCGGCGGTTTCGAGCTGTTCGGCCAAACGGTTGCAGCCGTGCTTGGTCTTGCCGAAGATCAGGACCTGATCGCCATGACGCTTGGTGAGGATGTCGATCAGCAGATCGCGCTTGCGCGAGCCGTCGACCGGATGCACGCGGTGGGTGATGGTCGAAGCGATCGCATTCTGCTCGGAGACCTGCACCTGCTGCGGGTTGCGCATGAATTCCATCGCAAGCTGCTTGATCTGCGATTCGAACGTCGCCGAGAACAGCAGCGTCTGCCGCTGCGTGGGGACGCGGGCCAGGATGCGCTTCATCGCCGGCAGGAAGCCCATGTCGAGCATGCGGTCTGCTTCGTCGAGAACCAGGATCTCGACCGCATCGAGCTTGGCCGAGCCGCGCTCCATGTGATCGATCAGGCGACCCGGCGTGGCGACGAGGATGTCGACGCCGCGACGCAGGTTGTCGACCTGCGGACCCATGCCGGCGCCACCGAAGATGGTGGTGACATTGAGACGGAGGTATTTGCTGTAACTGCGGATGCTGTCGGCGACCTGCACCGCGAGCTCGCGGGTCGGCACAAGGATCAGCGCGCGCGGCTTGCGCGGGCCGGTGGCCGGTTTGTCGCTGTTCGCGAGACGCTGCAGCAGCGGCAGGCCGAAGGCGGCGGTCTTGCCGGTGCCGGTCTGGGCACCGCCGAGCAGGTCGTGGCCAGCCAGCGCCAGCGGAATGGCCTGCAATTGGATCGGTGTGGGGGTGGTGTAGCTGTTGTCGGCAAGCGCGCGCAACAACGCGGGCGTGAGCCCGAGCGATTCGAATGTCATGTGTAGCTCCTGAAGCTGATGCCGCTCCGCAAACGAATGCGGGGCGTTACTCGGAGCTTTCCAAAACCGCGCTGCGAGCAAAATGAAACGACGCGCCACATGGCGGGTCGTGTTCGGCGCGACGAAAGACGTGCGGGAGAGTGCTGCGGAACCGGCCGCTGCGATCAGCGGGGTCGCAGCGGGCTGCCATAGGAAAACGGGCCAGCCGTGCGCGAAACGAGTGGAACTGTACGCGAAAAGCGATTGATAAGCCAGAGAAAAACGTCTGCACTGCCCTTCGCGTCATTCAGTTTGAAACCCTCAGGGCCTGTTCAAAATCTCACCACAAACAACGCTTTTGCTCGTCATTCCCGCGAAAGCGGGAATCCAGCGTCTTTAACCCGTTGAAATACAACGACACTGGATTCCCGCTTTCGCGGGTAATGATGAGCGAAATTTTCAACGCGCAAAGATTTTGAACAGGCTCTCAGAGTTCGATTTCCAGACCAGGCCGGGCCAACGTCGCGGTGATTCCGTAGGCCTCGCCCAGCTCGCCAGCCAACGCCTCGCGCGCCTTGTCTTCACCGTGCACAAGCGCCAGCGGCGGTCGCCCGGCGAACTGGCCGTACCAGTCGATCAGGCCGCGCTGATCGGTATGCGCCGACAGCCCGCCGACCGTGTGCCGCTGGGCGTTCACGCGCACATCGTGGCCGTGGATACGCACCCATTTGGCGCCATCGACGATCCGTCGCCCGGTCGTGCCTTCGGCCTGATAGCCGACGAAGACGACATGCGTCTGGCGACGATGCAGCCGATGTTTGAAGTGATGCAGGATGCGCCCGGCATTGGCCATGCCCGAGCCCGCAATCACGATCGCGCCGCGTTCGATCCGGTTGATCGCCATCGACTCGTCCACGGTCTCGGTGATGTGCAGGTTCGGCAATTTGAACGGATTCGGGCGGGCGCGCCAGACCTGCTTGGCCTCGTCGTCGAACAGTTCCCGATGGCGACCGTAGACATCGACCACCTTCGAAGCCATCGGGCTGTCGAGGAAGATCTGCCAGCGCGACATCTTCCAGTCGTCCCAGTGCTTGGCGAACCAGTACAGCAGTTCCTGGGTACGGCCGACCGCGAACGCCGGAATCAGCACGCAGCCGCCGGAACGCCAGGCGTCGTCGAGGATCTCTTCGAGTTCCTGGATGGTTTCGGCGCGCTCGCGATGCAGACGATCGCCATAGGTCGATTCCATCAGCACCAGATCGGCTTCGGTGATCACCGCTGGATCGCGCAGGATCGGCGTGCCTTTCGG
The DNA here is from genome assembly GCA_049296025.1 of Lysobacteraceae bacterium. Taxonomy (GTDB): domain Bacteria; phylum Pseudomonadota; class Gammaproteobacteria; order Xanthomonadales; family Xanthomonadaceae; genus Lysobacter_I. The sequence continues at coordinate 15,258 of JBAQRU010000243.1, forward strand.
GCCGAGGTCGCCGGAGAACACCAGCTTTTTGCCATCGCCCCACAGCTCGACGCTGCACGATCCGAGGATATGGCCAGCGTCGCGAAAACACATTTCGATACCTGGAAACAGCTCGGTGCGGGCGTCGTAGGGAATCGTTTCGACCTGCTGCATCGCCACACGCACATCGTCCTTGGTGTACAGCGGCACGGCTTCGGGTTGGCCGCGACGGCGATCACGGTTGGCGCGCATCGCCTCGCCTTCGGCAATGCCGGCCGCATCCATCAGCATCACCGGCATCAGGTCGGCAGTGGCGGTCTGCGCGTAGATCGGGCCGCGAAACCCGCGCTGCACCAGCAAGGGCACCCGGCCGATGTGGTCGATATGCGCGTGACTGAGGATCAGCGCATCGATCTGCGAGGGCTCGAACGGAAACGCCCCCGCATTGCGCGCCTCGGCCTCGGGGCTCCCCTGGATCATGCCGCAGTCGATCAGCAGGCGTTTGCCGCCGGCTTCGATTTCGTGCAGGGAACCTGTGACTTCACCGGCGGCGCCGTGAAAAATAACGCGCATCTGAAGTTGCTCCATGCAAAGGATATGGGCACATTGGCCCAAGATGCGGTCGCCGACAAGTGGAAGGCCCACTTTCACGGGCCTTCCGGAGAGACGCTTTCCCGCAATGCCGGGAATCAGCGTCCGCTTGGCAACTTGCAGCAACGCCCGTAGGCCACGCCGGTGTTCGAATTGGTCGCATTTTCGTTGCGGAAGGCACAGAAATGGGTATTGCTGCCTGGGAACTGGCGACTGGAAACGATGCGGCCATCAAAGGTCGACATGGTGCAGCCGCCGCTGACGATGGTGTACCCGGCTGCGCAGGCTGGCGACGAACCAGTGCCGGTGGAGTTGGCGTTGATGGTGATGTTGCTGGAGGAGGTTTCCTGGCAATCGATCTCGCCGAGCACCGGATTGATGTAGTAACCGACGAGATCGACGATCACATGGGTCTGCGCGAAACTGTAGATACTCAGCTCATTGGCTGACGCACCTTGGTCAAGCTTGACGATGGCGAAATTTGCGACTGTCTGGCCCGCCACATAGTTCAGATTGGACGCTAGTGGCTGCGTACCCAGGAACGGGAACGCAGTGATGTATCCGTTGGAAAACGGAGCGGCGACCGTTAGATTGAGCGCTGCTGCTGCAAAAGAACCAGCGGCACCGGCACCGTTGCAGTTGCTGGCGTGGCCGCCCTGGAAGCTGTAGTCGGACACTGCTGTCACGTCGAAACTGCGGGTGGTATTCGCAGCCATAGCGCCGCCGGCCAGGCGGGTATCCACGATCCGGCAGGGCGTGATCGGCACGAACACCAGGTCGTTCGATATCTCGCCGAGCAAACGAGACACGACCCTGCCTTCCAAAGCCCCCGTATTGGTGGCGTTCAATAGATTGGTGTGTGCGCTGTTGCCTTGATCGTCGACGAGAAACGCATCGTTCATCAGCTCGAAGGTCGGTGAAGTCGCGGCGCGTTTCAGCGTGTCTATTGACGCTTTGGAGAACACCGGCACCATATCGGATGCCCATTCGCGCACATCGGCGCGATAGGCTTCCTGAACATGATTGCCCCACTTCATCACGATCTGATGCACCAACTGACCGCGAAGGCCCCTCTGGGCTTTGGCTGCAGCACCGGCTTCCATGCTGATCGAAAGTATGGGCAAAACGATGGCGAGACAGGCGGCGATCAAATAAGACTTCTTCATGCGGATACCTCTTTGATGGACGGATCGATGTTGTGTGGATTACGGCCAGACGCACTCCTGACTCCTGCCGTATCAACGGTATAACCAAGGATCACGGGACAGAACCGATCGCGCCATGACCTTCGACACCCGAATCCCTATCCGTGAAGCGCTACAGTGGGCAGTTGCCCTGCCGGGCACACCCGCCAATCACTGCAAAGCCCTCCGGGCCGGAGATTTCCGTGAACGCTCAAGCCTCCTCGATCCTCAAACCGCGCGTGCTGATGCTGTCCATTGCCATCGCCGCTTCCTTGTCTGCGTGCAAACAGGATGATGCCGCCCAAGCCACTGCGGAGCCCGCAACTCAGGCAGCGCCCGCGCTGACCCTCGACGAAAGCAAGCTGCCGCCGTTCAACCAGTTCAAGGCAACCGACCTCGACAGCAGCAAGAATGCCTGTACCGACTTCAACGGTTTCGTCAACGGCAAGTGGCTGGCCTCCAACGCGATTCCGGGCGACCGCACATCGTGGGGCGCTTTCGAAATGCTGGGCGAGCGCTCGCTTGCGGTGCAGCAGCAACTGGTCGAACAGGCCGCTGCGATGAAGGACGCCAAGGGCGTCGAAAAGATCGTCGGCGACTTCTGGGCGACCGGCATGGACGAGGCCAAGATCAACGCGCAGGGCATCGCTCCGCTCAAGAGCCGTCTCGATGCCATCGACGCCTTGGCGGATGGCCCTGCAGTGGCCGAGCACCTGCGGCAGTCGTTCGCGAAGGGCGAAGGCAGCCTGTTCGGCTTCGGCCCGAACGCCGACTTCAACGATTCGTCGATGAACATCGCCTACGTGGCGCAGGGCGGACTCGGTCTTCCCGACCCGGCGTACTACTTCGACAAGGACAAGAAAGACAAGCTGGCGGCCTACGAGCAGCACATCGCCAAAGTCCTGGAACTCTCCGGCATCGCCGCCGCCGACGCGGCCAAACAGGCGAAGGATGTGATCGCGTTCGAAACCCGCCTGGCCAAAGTCTCGAAGTCCAGCGAAGAACTGTCGCGCGACGTGCAGCTGTATTACAACCCGGTCGATCTGGCCAAAGCCGACGCACTCACCCCGAATTTCTCGTGGACGAAATTCTTCGAATCGCAGGGCGTGGCCGCGCCGAAGATGTTCTCGCTGGCGATGCCCGGGTTCCATGCGGAAGTCTCGAAGATGCTGGCCGACACGCCGGTCGCCGCCTGGAAGAGCTATCTGCGTTTCCAGACCATCGACGGCGCCTCGCCGTTCCTGAGCGAAGCCTTCGTGCAGGAGAACTTCAATTTCTATCGCAAGGCGCTGCGCGGACAGAAGGAAATGAAGCCGCGCTGGAAACGCGTGCTCGATACGGTCGAAGGCCAGGCTGGCGAGGCGCTTGGGCAGATGTACGTGAAGGTGGCGTTCCCGGCCGAGTCGAAAGCGCGGATGGATGAGCTGGTCAAGAACCTCAGCGCGTCGCTCAAGGGCAGGATCGAAGGTCTGGCCTGGATGAGCCCGGAGACCAAGAAGAAAGCGCTGGAAAAATGGTCCAGCTTCACGCCGAAGATCGGTTACCCCGACAAATGGCGCGACTGGACCGGTCTTGAGACCACGCGCAGCAGTTACATCGAAAACGTGCTTGCCGCCAATGCATTCAATTATCAGTGGAATCTGTCGAAGATCGGCAAACCGGTGGACAAGACCGAATGGGGCATGAGCCCGCAGACGGTCAACGCCTACTACAACCCCCAGCAGAACGAAGTCGTGTTCCCGGCGGCGATCCTGCAGCCGCCGTTCTTCGATGCCAAGGCCGACGACGCGCTCAACTACGGCGGCATCGGCGCGGTGATCGGCCATGAAATGATCCATGGCTACGACGACCAGGGCAGCCGTTTCGGACCGACCGGCAACTTCGAAAACTGGTGGACGCCGGCCGACGCCACGGGCTTCTCGGCCCTGACCAGGAAACTCGTGAACCAATTCGATGGCTACGAAGCCGTCCCGGGCATGAAGGTCAACGGCAACCTGACCCTCGGCGAGAACATCGCCGACCTCGGCGGTCTGGCGGTGGCTTACGACGCCTTCAAGAAGGCGACCGAGGGCAAGCCCGACGCGAACATCGATGGCATCAACCGCGAGCAGCGGTTCTTCCTGAACTGGGGCACCGTGTGGCGCCGCAACTTCACGCCGGACGAACTGAAAGTGCGCCTGACCACCGACCCGCACGCCCCGGCGAACTTCCGCGCCATCGGTTCGCCCTCGAACCACCCGGCGTTCGCTGCGGCGTTCTCATGCAAGGCCGGTGATGCGATGGTTCGCGACGGCGACAAGCGCATCGTGATCTGGTGAGCCCCTAGACGACACGCGGCGACGCACGGCCGAGCCGTGTCGTCACGCCAGTCCGAAGGCCCGGGGAAACCCCAATGCCGGTCACTTAAGCCTCGTCGCGTTTGCAGAATGTCTCCTCCCCTTGCGCGAAGCGCAGGGGGAGGTTGGAAGGGGGGCTCTTGGCGGCAAAAAAGCACCCCGCCCCAACCCCCGTCCGGCCAGTTTGCAGGACAGAAGAGGTGCGCGTACTGGACTACGACACCTCGAAATTGCGGCGGATACCGCGGCGCAGCCTTGCGGACCGGGCGATGCCATCACCCTGACAGCCTGCACGGCCTGCGGAACGTGACGCAGGCGGGTTCGAGCCCCCGTGCGCCCTTGCTACACTGCGGCGACTCCAAAAAGGACCGCCTACACGATGCCGACCCTGCCCGTTCTGCGCCCCGCCGCGCTTGCCCTCTGTCTGGTGATCGCGATCGCCGCGCCGCATGCGGACGCCGCCAAGAAGCGCAAACCCGCAGCGCCCGCGCCGAAGGCCACGCCGGCCGCGACCGGCTGCACCGATCTCTACGCCTTCGCCAATGCGGACTGGCTGAAATCGCATCCGGTTCCGACCGAAGGCAGCGTCAGTGCACTCGGCGAACTGGCGGCGCGCGCGCAGCAGCAACAGCGCGATCTGCTCGAAGCCGCGGCGACATCTCCACAGACCCCGGTGCAGAAGCTGCTCGGCGATTTCTGGGCCAGCGGCCTGGACGAAGCCGCCGTGGATCGCGACGGCGCCACCCCGATCGCACCGCTGCTGGCGCGCATCGGTGCGATCAAGAAACCACAGGACGTGGCCCCGGCAATCGCGGCACTGCACCAGGTCGGTATCCCGGTGGCGTTCAACTTCACCTCGGACATCGATCTCAAGAACCTCGATACCTACTTCGGCTACTTCACCCAGGGCGGTCTGGGCCTGCCCGATCCTACCTTCTACACCCGCACCGACACCGATGCCCGCGCCCTGCTCGGTCGCTACAACGGCCATGTGCAGAAGATTCTCGTCCTCTCGGGCACGCCGCAGGCCAAAGTCGCCGGTGAGGCGCAGCTCGTGATCGATCTCGAAACCCGGATCGCCCGTCTGTCGAAGACGCAAGCCGAGCTGCAGGGCCTGAGCGCCAACTACAACCCCGTCCCGACCAAGGATTTCGCGAAGAAATACCGCAACCTGCAGCTGGCGGCCTTCCTCAAGGCGCAGAACGTGACTGCGGAACAGGTGTCGATGACCGACGCCGCCCTGTTCGCACAGCTCGACAAACTCGCCGGCAGCCTGAAACCGGCGCAATGGCAGGCCTATCTGCGCTTCCATGTCGGCAACACGATGGCGCCCTATCTGAGCAAGCAGTGGCGCGACGCCGACCACGAATTCCGCGGCCGGCTGCTGCGCGGCGAAGATGAGCCCGCGCCGCGCTGGCGCCAGGTGCTGGACGCGATCAACGCATCGGCAGGCGCGATGTTGGCGCAGGAATATGTTGCAAGGCATCTGCCCGATGCCACCCGCGAGCGCGCCGACACGATCTCCCGCAGCGTCAGGGAATCGTTGGGCAATGCGATCGAACGCAATACCTGGATGGACGCGCAGACCAAGATCGAAGCGAGGGCGAAACTGGACCGCGTGAAGATCGAAATCGGCAAGCCGCGCAGCGATCTGGATTTCTCGGTGCAACCGATGGGTCGCGGCAGTTTCGGCGGCAATATCCTGATCGCATCGACCTGGCACCATCGCGAAGAAATGAAGCGCATCGGACGCGCCAACGCCGATCGCCGCTGGGACGTGCTGCCGCAGTATCCCGCGCTGGGCTACGACCTCGCGCACAACCGGATCTTCGTCACCGCAGCGGTACTGCAATCGCCGGTGCTCGACATGGGCCAGCCGCTGCCCGCGCAGTACGGCAGCTTCGGCGCGATGATCGGCCACGAACTGAGCCGCGCAGTCGATGCCAAGGGCCGGAGGATCGATGCCTCGGGCACGCTGCGCGACTGGTGGTCGCCAACCGCCGCAGCCGCATGGGATGCGCGGATCACGCCGCTTTCGGGCATCTACGGCCGCTTCACCTATCCAGGCAACGCCGCGCTGAGGATCGACGGCGCGCGCATGCGCGACGAGAGCGCGATCGATCTTTCGGGTCTCGAACTGGCCTGGGCCGCTTACGAAAAAGCAGAACCGCAGGCGACTGCCGCGAATCAACAGCAGTTCTTCCGCGGCTGGGGGCGACTGTGGGCGCAGCAGCTGTCGCCGCAGGCAGCCAGCACCCACGCTGCATTCTCGGCCTATCCGCCCGGGCAATGGCGCGCGAACGTGCCAGCGATGCAGCTTCCGGCGCTCGGCAAAGCCTTCGCCTGCAAGACCGGCAATGCGATGCAGGTCGCGGACACCGAACAGCTGTCGATCTGGCGCTGACCCCATCGGAAAGACGGCAACCCTCTCATGTCCAGCGACACCCTGAACGCCCTGCTCGCAGCCTTGCGCGCCACGCCCGACAACGCGCCGCTGCGCGGCATCGTTCTCGACGGCTGTCTGGAGCAGCGGGATGCGGAAGCCCTCATCATTGCGCTCGATCTGTGCGGCGATGATCTGCTTGCCGAACAGGCCACGCGCGAGCGCGCGCTGCGACTGCTCGCGGAAGCCGGCGAACACGACCGGCTGCTGGCGCTGGCAGCGCCGGATTCCGCCGAAGCCTTGATGGCGAAAGCGCGGCTGTCGTTCGACGCCGGCCGGCGCAACGAGGCCCAGGACGCCTATCTGGCCGCGATCGCGCTCAATCCCGCGATCGAGGATGCGGCGTTCGCGTCACAGCTCAGCGGCAAGGTGGTTTCGCTGTCGGAAGCGCGGCTGCGCGCCGTGCCCAGCATCGCCAACGACGACACCTCCGCTTTCGATGCGGTGCGCTACCAGGAACCCGCGGCGACCCGGATCCGTTTCGAGGATGTCGGCGGGCTTGATGAGGTCAAGCGCGAAATCCGCCGCCGCATCATCACCCCGTTCCTGAAGCCGTCGCTGTTCCAGCGCTTCAAACGCCAGTCCGGCGGCGGCATCCTGCTCTACGGCCCGCCCGGCTGCGGCAAGACCCTCCTCGCGCGCGCCACAGCGGGAGAATGCGGCGCGAAGTTCTACAACATCTCGATCACCGATGTGCTGGACATGTACATCGGCGAATCCGAGCGCAAGCTGCACGAAATCTTCGAGCAGGCGCGACGCACCGCGCCATCGGTGATCTTCTTCGACGAGATCGAAGCGATCGGCGGCAAGCGCCAGCACGCGCGCGAAGCGACATCAGCCAAGGTCGTCAGCCAGTTCCTCACCGAGCTCGACGGCTTCTCGCAGAACAACCATCACGTGCTGGTGCTCGGCGCGACCAACGTGCCCTGGGCGGTGGACCCGGCGTTCCGCAGGCCGGGGCGTTTCGACCGCGTGCTGTTCGTGCCGCCGCCGGATGCCGATGCGCGCAAGACCATCCTCGAACTGCTGCTCGCCGGCCGGCCGGTCGCCGACAGTCTGGATCTGCGCGATATCGTGCGCCGCACCTCCGGGCATTCCGGCGCGGACCTGCGCAACCTCGTCGACACTGCGGCCGATGAAGCGATCGAAGAATCGATCGCCTCCGGCAAGGAAAGCGAGATCGGCATGGCCCATCTGCGCGAGGCGATGGAACAGATCCGGCCGACCACGCTCGAATGGTTGACCAGCGCGCGCAACCACGCGCGCTACGCCAACCAGGGCGGGCAGTACGACGACGTGCTGAAATTCCTCGAAAAGCAGGGGTAATCCTTGGCATTCGCGCGCTACCGCATCCCCGACGAACCGCACCCGACCGGGCTGATCCGCTACGCGGTCGATCCACTGTGGCCGCTGATGGCGCTGATGCTGGCGGGCAACGGCATCGGGTTGCTCTGGTTCGCATTCAATATGCGTGCGCTCGGCAGCCCGGCCGTGCTGCGCGAAACCGGATACATCGTCGCCAGCCTGGCGGGTTGCGCGATGGTGGTGCTGGTCATCGCCGGGGCCGCCGAGTACGGATATCTGCAGGGATCGGCGGTGAAATATGCCGCGCTGGCACTGCCCGCAGTAAAGCTGTCGCTCGGCTACGCGCTGTATCTCTCGCAGTCGCGCAGCGCCGAGATCGTGACCCACTACGGCGGCGTCTTGCGCAACGGCGCCGTCGGACTGCTGGTGTGCTTCCTGGTCGGCCGCACGTTGTTTGCCGAAGTCGAATTGCCGGGCCTGCTGGCGGCCGCATTGCGATGAACGACAGCAGATGAACGACAGCATCCGTATCGCCCGCCTGCTCGAACACGCCCTGCGCCTGATGCGCGGCGGGCACATCGACCAGTCGATCGACGTCCTGACCCGCGTGCTCGGCGAAGAGCCCGACCACGGCGACGCGCACGCGGTCCTCGCGTTCTGTCTGGTCTCGCGCAAACGCCTGCACGCGGCGAATCTCGAAGCCGCGCAGGCGATCGCGCTGGATCCGGATTCCGATCTCGCGCATCTGGCGATGGCGTCGGTGCAGATCGCACGGCGCGCGTTCAAGCAGGCCGAAGCGCACATCGACGCCGCTCGGGCGCTGGCGCCGGAGCACGCCGAAAATCACCGGCTTGCCGCCAGCCTTTACCAGGCCTGGGGACAGCCCGAACGCGCATTGGCGGAAATCGCCCGTGCCAGCGAATACGCGCCCGACGACGCCAGCGTCTGGGCACAGTACGGCGGGATCGAATACGCTGCGGGCAGACGCGAAGCGGCGCGCGTGCATGCCGAGCGCGCATTGGAAATCGATCCCGAACACGTCGATGCGCTCACCCTGATCGGTCATTGCGATCTGGCCGCCGGGCGCACCGAACAGGCGCGCGAACATGCGGTCTGGGCGCTGCAGAACGATCCGGGCGACGAAGGCGCGCTGACCCTGCTCGCTGCGGTCAAGGCGCGGCAGAGCTGGCTGCTCGGTCTGTGGTGGCGTTTCCAGAGCTATATTTCCGCCGGTTCGAACCAGCGCGCAATCGCGCTGCTGGTCGGCATGTATCTGGTCTACCGCGCCGCCGGAATCGCGCTGGTCGATCACGACCTCGACGCATGGTCGCCAGCGCTGTCCTTCGCATGGCTGGGCTTCTGCGTGTACACGTGGTTCGCACCCGGCCTCTTCATGCGCAGCGTGAAGCGCGAACTGTCGACGGTGAAGCTGCGGCCGGATTATTGAGCCTTTGCATCGCCGATGCGCACGATTTCGGCTTTCGAATTCGCTTTGAGCCACGGCCACCAGCCGCGACCGGTCAACGCATAGCGGTCGGCGGCGCGTTCGAAGCAATTGCGCACGCTCACGCCGCCGAACAGCAGGTACAGCGGCAGGAACAACGGCCCCAGCGCCATGTATTGCAGCACGTGCGCGCGCTCGTGGTCACCGATGCGCGTCTTCGGCTGCACGCACCAACCGGCGCGATGCGCGTAGGTCGTGCACAGCGTGTCGAGGTCGGTATGCGTACTGAGCATCACATTGCCCAGCGTCATCGCACCACCCGGCCCCAGCGGAAATCCGTGGAAGACCAGTGCCAGGTCGCCTTTGCGGAACTTCGGGCGCGCGCCGAACGGTATCGCGACCACACCGGCGATCGCGCCGATCAGGCTGTTGGGCAAGGTCCACGACACGCCGATCGCGAGCAACAGCCCGCGTTGCCAGCGGTTCAAACGCTGCCCTCTTCCGGCATCAGCATCCACAGGATCAGATAAACCAGTATCCCGGGAAACGCAGCGGACAGCGCCGCCACCAGAACGTAGACCACCCGCAACAGCGTCGGGCTCCAGCCGAAGCGGGCGGCGATACCGCCGACGACGCCGACCAGCACGCGATCATTGCGGCTCCGGGCGAGGGTTCGGGTTCCTGCCATGGCGCACCTCGACGAAAGGAATGCGGCGATAGTCTAGCGCGTCGGCGCAGCGCGCAATGTCTGCAGCCGTTGCCTGAACCAGCGCTCGGAAGGTTCGGCCGCTTTGCCCGGACAGCGCACCCGATAGGCTTTGCCGCTCATGCTGCTCTTGCTCGCCGCGCGTTCGATGAACAACTCGGCGGTGTCGGTCATGTCGCGCTTGCGCAGATAGTCGTACTTCTTCTGCAGGTGCGCGCGGGCGGTCTTGGCATCGTGCCAACTGCCGTTGCGCTCGAATTCGCACCCGGAACTCCCGAGGCCCGCGATGAGCGCATCGATCTCATGCTGCGCTTTGGCGGTAGGTGCCGCCGTTGCGGCGGCAGCCGCCAGCGACAGCACGATGACAGCGGACGCGGCGGCGAAACGTGGGCAATGATTCATTTCGCGCGCTTCGCAAGCCAATCGTGGATCGCCGACGGCACTTCCTTCTGCGCACGTCCGGACACGTAGATACCGATGTGGCCGCCACGGAACGACACTTCCGAATAGTCGCTGCTGCCGACCAGCCCCTTCATCGGTTTCGAGGCCGACGGCGGCACGAGGTGATCCTGCTCGGCGTAGATGTTCAGCACCGGCATGTCGACGAAGCCCAGATCGACTGCGCGCCCGCCGATATCGATACCGCCGTTCACGAACCCATTCGCCTGGTAATACTGCTTGATGAACTGGCGGAAGGCTTCGCCGGCCTGGTCGGGCGAATCGAAGATCCACTTCTCCATGCGCAGGAAATCCTCCATCGCCTTCTTGTCGTCGAGGATATCGACCATCCCGACGTACTTCTGCACGAACAGCCGGTAAGGCTTGAGCGTGAGGTAACACAGATTCATCAGATCGGCCGGCACATTGCCCAGCGTGTCGACGAACAGATCGATGTCGAGCCCACGGGTCCAATGCGACAGCATGTTGTCGTCGGTATGGAAATCCACCGGCGTGACCATGGTGATGAGGTTCTTGATCCGGTCGGGATGCAGCGCGCAATAGGTCAGCGAGAACGCACCACCCTGGCAGATGCCGAGCAGATTGATCGCATCGAGTCCGTGCGTGTGGCGCAGATGGTCGACCGCACCGCCGAGGAAGCGCTCGATGTAATCCTCCAGCGTGAGGTAGCGGTCGGAGCGATCGGTATAGCCCCAGTCGATCAGATACACGTCTTCGCCCAGCGCCAGAAGATTCTTGACCAGCGAGCGGTCGTCCTGCAGATCGACCATGTACGGACGATTGACCAGCGCGTAGCAGATCAGCAGCGGAATTTTCGCGGTAGGGGCTTTCGCGCCCTTGAAGCGATACAGCACCACTTTGCCGTCGCGCCAGACTTCCTCTTTCGCGGTAACGCCGTAATGCACATCGTCCATTCCGCGCAGGGTCGCGAAGCCGGCGCCGAGCTTCTGCTGCACGGTCGCCGCTTCTGCGGCCAGTTTCTCGGGGCTGACATCGAAAGGCGTGTACATATCAGCGCTTCCTCTTCGCAGTCTTGGCGGCGGACATCGGCTTCAACGGTTCGGGCATGGCGATCGCTGCGATCGCCTGGCGCTGCGCGCGTTTGACTGCGGGCTTCTCGGTCGCGCGCGAAGGTTGGGCTTTCGCCGCAACGGTTTTCTTCACGGTCGCCCTTTTCGTGGCGGGCACGGCTTTTTTCGCAGCGGGGCTTGCTTTGGCGGCAGGCTTTGCTTTCGCGGCCGGCTTGGAGACTGGCGTGGGCTTTGCGGGCGCAGCGGCTTTCTCGACATTCGCAGACGCTGGCCTTTTCGGCGCCGGCTGCGTTTGCATGGGCTGCACGGGCACTGCATCGCGCAGACGCCGCAGCTGACGTTCGAGTTCGGCGATCTTGCGGTGCGCCGCATCGACTTCGGTGCGGCCGGGCATGCCGAACAGACCGCCGAAGAGTTCCACTTCGCGCTGGATGCCGGCGCGCACGCGCATCTGCGCATTCACGAGTTCACCGTAGACCTTGCGGAAGCCGCTCGACAGCGCGATCCCGGCGTAGGCTTCCTCGGCGGCGTCGATCCACAGATCGAACAGTGCGCGCGCAGACTGCAACTGGCGGCCAGCTTCGCTGCGTTCGGCGAGCTTTCGCTCGAAGCGCTCGAAGGCATCGCGACCGGCTTCCAGCATCAGCGCGTTGTAGGCATCGTTCTTCTGCTGCAATTCGAACTGGGCTTCCGCCAGCGCCTGCCAGCGTTCCTGATGTTCGCGATGCAGGCCGAATGCGGGCATATGCATCGACTGCATGCCATCACGCAACATGCTGTCCTGGCGCATGCCGGCGAACATGTTGTTGGCAAACGCGCTGTTGTTGAACATGCCGCCGCCGAACATGCCTTTGAACATCGGCGCGACCTGCTGATACCACTGATCGAAGCCGGACTGTCCACGACCAGTCATCTCAGTGAAAAGGCTCGCGAACGGATTGCCGCCACCACCCATCGCCTGCTTCCAGGCGCCGGCAATCTCTTCAGCGCTCGCGGAACGACCAGCGAATTGTCCGGCGACCTGCTGCATCATTCCGAACCACTGCCGCGCCTGCGCGGAGAAGCGTTCGATCGCGTCGCTGGCGTCGTTGCGTCGAGCCCCACCGGCCAACTGCGACCAACTGTCCATCGCGGCTCGCCATGGATCCTGTGGCGGTGCGCCGCCGCCGGCCGATCGCATCGCTTCGCTCAGCGCCTTCCAGTATTGCTGGGTCAGCGCCCCGACGTCACCGGGCATACCGAAACCCTGCCCACCCGCCGAACCACCCGCATCGCCTGCAGTCCACATCGCATCGCTCCCGGTCAGAGGACATCATGATAACAACGGTCGTCGCCGGGTTTCCGTGGAGAAGCATCACCACTTCGGAATGCGGATGGTCTTGCTGACCATCAGCGAGCCGGACAGCGCATAGACCAGCACCAGCGGATGCAGGACCCACGGCCCCACCTGATAAGCACCGAACCAGAAATCGTCGCCGATGCGCCCGGCATCGGCCGCGACCACCAGCATCACCACCAGTGCGAGGCTGGTCGGGATCGGCGTGCCTTCGAAATATTTGACCTTGTCGGCACCGTCGGCCAACTGCTCGGCGGTGATGTTGTAGCGCGCGAGCCGACTGACGCCGCAGCAGACGAAGTAAGCCAGCACGATCCAGTCCCAGAGTCCCTGGAGCCCGGCGGCGAAGCCCAGCGCTGCGGGCGCGACGCCGAACGAGATCACGTCGGCGAGCGAATCCAGCTCACGGCCCAATGTCGATGAGGACTGTCGCCAACGCGCGACGCGGCCATCCAAAGCGTCGAAGACGAAGGCCAACGGCACCAGACTGGTGCCCCAGATGAGATCGTGCTTCTCGCCCGATTGCATGTAGCGCATCGCGAAGAACACGGCGCAGACTCCACAGAACGCATTCGCGAGCGTGAGCCAGTCGGCGAGATGGAAATCCCGGAACATCGAGAAGTGACGCTGACCCGTATGACCCGACTTCATGTCCACACCTCGCGACTTGCCGGCTCCCAGCGTGCCAAACGCATCCGCCGGGGGCAAGCCCCGCGAGTCATGAGTGCTCCGGAATCGCCAGATGCTCGGCAGTCAGCGGCTTGCCGGCGCGCGGCACGGTCTCGATGACCGCGTCGGCGGGCATCGAGCCATTGCCTTCAAGCGTCGCGAGCGTACGATCCAGCGCCGCGTAAACATAAGGCAACATCGGCAGATAGCGCGCGCCGTAATCGGGCAACCCGAGGAACGCATCGAAATGTTGTGCGTTGCGCACCTGCCAGAAGCGCACATCGCGACCCGCAGCGCGCGCATGGGCGACATAGGGCGCGCTGGTGAATGCCATCGGAATCAGGCCGTCATCGACACCATGGATCACGGTCACCGGCAAGCCGACGCGCGGCAGCCCGGCACGGGTTTCGGCGATACCTTTGCGCACCCGGTCCGCATCGGCGGACGCGCCGCCCCACAGATCGCGCAGGCAGCGCAAACGCGCGGCATTGGGGTCCACTTTCGCGACTTCATCGATGATACCCACGCCCGCACCGGGCGGAATGCCGCTGGCGTCGCTCCACCACGACATGCGCTCCTGCGGGGTCGCGCTTCGCGCGGTCGTATCGGCATTCTGCATCGAATAGGAAAAGCCGCACGGATGCTCGCCCACGCCATAACGCCCGTAAGCCGATGCATATGTGACCGCAACCGCCCGCCACAGGTCGAAACCGACGCTCAGCGCGCCGGCACGCAGCGCTTCCTCGGTCCATCCTTGCGCACGCAGTCGCGAATGCGCGTCGCGCGCTTGCGCGTCCGTATCATCGCCTTCGATCAAGCCGGCCGCTTTCATCGCGGCACAGCGTTGCGCCCAAACGCCGCGCGCCTGCGCCTGCAGTGGAGGTTGCGGCAGATTGTCCATCGCCAGCAAGGCACAGGGCATCAACAATGCGGCCTCGGTGGTGTAGTCGTACAGCGCACGACTGCCCGCACCTTCGACGAACACGCTCGGCTCGCCTGCGACCACGGCGTCCAACCAGCTTTCGTCCGGCGCGCCGCTGTCCATTTCCGCAGCGCGCAATACCGCGCCGCCGCCATTGGAAATACCGACCGCGATCATCCGCGTGTTGGCGAACGTGAACGGCGCATCCTCGGGAAACGCTCGATTCAACGATTGCAGCGCGAATTCCGCCGCCTGACGCACATGGCGACCCCAATCGGCCTCAGGATTGTCCTGCGAATGCGCATGCTTGAACGCGACGCCCGAAATCCGGGCCGGCACTTCAGGCGCAAAGGCCAACTCGGCACCCTGCCCGGCGATTGCCGAAACACCGTCGGCGCCTGCCCCACTTCGGATGTCCAGATCGAAATAGTCCGTGCCCGTCCCCTTGTCCGTGTAGGCGACGGCACACCCCTTGGGCAGACCCCATGCGCCGGCAACCGCGATCGCACCGTAGACGCCACGCGAACCCGATGATGGCGCGACCAATACACAACGACGCTTCCGGTCGAAGCCATCAGGCACCTGCACCAGCACCCGATGCGGATGACGCGCGCCGGGCACGGTGGCAAACGCCGAAAACTCACGGCCCGGCACCGTCGCGGTGCTGCCGTAGACCTCACCATAGCCACCACCCGGAGCAAGGTCCGCGATCCCGCGCCAGTTGCTCCAGATCGCCCGTCGCCGCAGTTCCGCCGCAGTCGCCGCCGCACCATCCGCGAAGGGCGGTGGCGCCAGGCCGCGCAGGCCGGCGATGCCGAGCCCTGCTGTCAGCAGGTCATCGCCATCGCGATGCGTGGTCGTGCGTTCGGCACTGAACATGGTCGACTCCCGATCATTCGCTCGCACCGAAGTACGCGGACCGCCAGCGCAAGCGGCCAAACCCAGTATCAAGGCGAGCACGATGGGGAGTCGAAACGCGATAAGAGGGGCGAGACGTGTCATAACCGTGCACAGTAGCAAGAGGACGCAATCGCAGCATCGTACTTTGGTACCAAACCAGCAACAGCCTGCCGCTGCCGCGCCCTGTTAGGCTTGCGCTCTTGTATCTCCCCACGGCCGCGATATTCATGCCGCAACTGTTGATCGCCGACGACCACCCGCTGTTCCGCGCCGCGTTGCGCGGCGCGGCTGCCGAGGCTGCAGACGACGTCGGCACCTGCGAGGCGGCATCGTTGGACGAAGTGTTGAAGATCCTCGATGCCCGGTCGGATATCGATCTTGTGCTGCTCGACCTGCACATGCCGGGCAACCATGGGCTGGCCGGACTTGCGGCCATTCGCGCGCAATATCCCGCTGTCGCGGTCGCACTGGTCTCCGCGAACGAAGATCCGCAGATCATCCGCCGCGCGCTGGACCATGGCGCTGCCGGCTATATTCCGAAGAGCGCCGGCCTTGAAGAACTCAGAGATGCGATCCGCACCGTGCTCGGCTGCGAGGAATGGCTGCCGCCTGCCCTGCGCCCAGCCGTGGCGCGTGCGCGCTCTGCCCCAGGCGACGCCGATCTCGCAGCTCGCCTTGCCAGCCTTACTCCGCAACAGTTTCGAGTGCTCGCCCTGGTCGCCGAAGGCCTGCTCAACAAACAGATCGCCGATCGCCTCGACGTACAGGAGCGCACGGTCAAGGCACACCTCAGTGCGATCTTCGAGAAACTGGGCGCACGCAACAGGACCCAAGCCAGCGTGATCCTGCGCGAGTTGGAAATCAGCGATCCTGCGAGGCAAATGGAGCAATAAGCTGCGGTCGACTCAGTTCAACTGCTTGGGATAGCTGCAATTGCTGTAGAGGATTTCGCAGTCGCTCGAGGTTTTGTTGCAAAGTTCGAGCGCTTGCTGGCTGGCAGTCGTGATGTCGACAGCCGACGACGATACGCCGCCACTCGATCCCCAGACGTATACCGCACATTGATTGTAATAGGCGATAGACACTTTGCATGCTGCGCGGCTTGTGCTCGCGGTAGTCTCGCATTGTTTCAAAGCGGCCTGCTCAGCACTTCTTTTGCTGAGCATGTCACCGACCGCACCCCAGCCCCCTGCCTTTCCTCTGGCGATGGCACCCCAGCGGTCCTCCCATTCCGGGCCGGCAGGAACCGGGTCCGCATCTTCGGCATCACTGCCATCGGATGCGCAGATCGGGATGACAGCAATGCCGCCGGATCCGCCGGTGGTACCGACCTGTATCTCGCCCGGGCCAGGGCCATTCGGGCAAACGAAGGTCTGAGCGGCGGCATTGGTCGGCCACCATACAGAAGCTGTCAGTAGAGCGAGTAATGAAAATCGCAGACCCACCATGCCAAATCTCCTTCCTAACGCCATCGGCGACATGGATCATCTTTTAGCCGGGAATCCCTGAATTTGCGATGTACCGGCCGCAACCCGCCCAGCGGGCTCAATGGTTGCATCCACATCGACTCGTCACAGCGCTGTGATTCATGGGATAGCGGCACATACGCCTACCGCCTGATAAACACTTCAGCACGCCCGAAACCAAGTTCTCGCCCATTGACGCATGTTGCGTCAAAGCGACCCAGGATCATCTGCTCACTGGCTTGAAAACGAAACTCCCAGCCGACGGTATATCACCGGCGGCTGGGTAGGTCGCAGCGTCATATGGATGAGCGCTGCGATAAGGGAACAAATACTCAGCAAGCTCAGGCAATGGTCCTGTCTGGCGGTGAACTCTTGATCCTGTCAGGGTTTGGAGTTTCGGTGCCATAGCCTCCGGTTGAAGCACGGCCACTGACATTCGGCCTGGATGTTTCAACTGCAGAATCCTGGCTGACCTGGGAACCGGTATTCCGCCCACCACCGCCGCCGCCACCGTCGCGTCCACCCATGTAATAGCTACCATGGTCGCCATCGCGGCCTCGCCCACCTCCAGTCTGAGCCGCACCGTGGCTACCACTGATCTGCGCATACGGTTGGAAGCTACCCAGCGTGCCTTGGAAGAAACTGGCCACCATGGGTGGAGTGCTGATCAACAGCACGGTCAAAAGCAGGCCCACGCCCCCTTGCTGCAAGGCCATGCTGCTGAAGCCGGAATTGAAATTCGAACCCAAGAGGCTTCCTATCAACGCAGTGGCCCAGAACGCTTCCGCTACGGCGAGCACTGTCTTCGTTGCGATTGCAACCATTGCCGCCAGCACGGCCAACGAAAACATGGTCCCAATGCCGTACAACAGCCATCTCTGGAACAACGATTTGGTCGCATCGAACAGCAAGCAAAGGATAAAGATCGGACCCAGACCAACGAACAATGCCAGCGCGACCTCGTACATCAGCAACATCGCACCGCCGACCATCGCAGGCCCCGCTGTACCGACGCCGACCATCCACATCGCACGTGATTTTTCGGCGTACAAGGTGGGGTCGCTCACGATCTGCAAGGCGTCGATACTTGAAAGACCCAACTGCATCCACGCCAGATTGTCGTCAATGAGATCTTCGGCAGTGGTGCCGGAGTCGCCTGTCACAACGGCGGTAATGGCGCCTTTCAAATCCACGGTCAGGAAATCGTGAACGTCCGGGCCCGCAAGCCCAAACGTTGTGGCAGCGGATACGATCAGACCGGCTTTGAGCGCATTCATGACCAAGGCCATCAATGAGTCCCGGCTTTGGCCGGTCAAAATGCGGAAACCCTGAATCATGATCCAAAGCGTCAATATCGCAAGCGCGGCACCTCCGACAACTCCAGATGCGTATTGCATCATGTTGAGGCCGAAGTCCTGAATCTCATTCCGGACAAAGTCGTAGATCAGCTTGAAATACAAAAGGTCGCCGATCGATTGCGCGACCGGACGCAACAGCGCATCGAGCATTTGTCCGCCCGCATTTACAAGCCAGTTCGCCATTGGGTTACCCATAAATTCCGCCTTTGTCCCGATATGTTGACCGTAGCATCTACTTGAGGCTGACGGCACCGCTCCCCAGTCGCGCAGACCGAAGTCTGCGCGATATTCCGCTTGCTACAACCTGAGCATGGACCTCAGTTGACTTCCAACGCACCTGCCAAAGCAGCAGTGGACACGATGGTGCCAATGACGTTGTTTTCGCCCTTCATACCGCGCTTCGCAAGCTGCCGCTGGTCTTCCTCGACCATTTTGATCATGCCCTCATAGGTCTTGATGACCGTTTCGGTGTATTGCGCATCGGCCAGCACCTGCGCCGTCAGTTTCGCGGTTTGGGCGACGTTGGTGTCCATCTGGCCATTGGCACTGGAACCCGCCATCTGTCCCTGAATCCTCTCGATCTGGCGCTGCGTCTCCTTCAGCTTGTTGAGCATTCTCACTTGCTCATTGAACTGCATGAACTGCAAATTCACGATCTGCTTACATTTCGTTTTCTGCTGGCCGATGATATCGCCATTCATATCCAAGCCGATCGTGGAAAAAATATCCGAGATCAACGAGCTGCTGCCGCCGCTGCAACGCTGTGCGATGGCATCACTCAAATCTTGTGAATTTTTTTCTTCGATCGGAGTCATCGACAAGGCAAGCGTGTTGAACAGCTGATCGAGCTGCGTGAGCTGCTGGGTCATATGCTGAATTTCACGAGCGTACTGCGCGGCGTCTTGAAATTTCTGCGTGTAGGTGTTGATCTGATTCAGCAGCGACTGAATCTGGGTGATGATGTGATTGGGCATGTTGCCCAAGTCGGTCACTGGAATGCCCGCCCCTGCGTTGCCGGCCGCAAAGGCACAGGCAAGCGCCAAGCTGGCGATGAGCGGAGCCTTACGGTTACTGCGGGACTTGCGGTCGGTCTTCATGGGACACCTCCGGTGTGGTTTCAGGCTTGGGACAGGTGGATTCAGCAATTGGGTATCAAGCATCTATTAGAACGTCTTAAAACGCGATTTCGGTCACAAAGTCAAGCGCCGGCCGCCAAGCGGCCCGTTCCACTCGGCTGAGCGGGGCGTTTACCCGAACCCTTACGATTGGCATAGAAGTCGTCAAGCCAGTCGTCCGGTAGCAGAGCGTCCTCGTGGACCCCCTTCTCTTGGGATTTGCTGGCGAGCACTTGACGCAATATTTCGATGTTGTCGGTCGATGCGGAGATGACAGCCAAAGCGTCGTCCATGCCGCGGAGATTGAGCTGGCAGACGCTTGACGCATGTCCCTGCTTGACCAGGAAACAACGGGAACGCTCATCGAGGCTCTTGATGACCTGATATTCGGCATCGGTCAGTTTGAGGCCATCAATGTAATCTTCACGGCTGGCGTTCGGATTCGGCAGCAGAATCATGGTTGCAGTCTGCTCGATGAGCGCGGCTGCGATGGAACTCTTCAGTGCGTCTTCCGGGCTCTGGGTCGCGAAAATACCGAGGCCGTTCTGCTTACGGATGGTCTTCTGCTTGTTCTTGGCGAACTCTTTCAGACCGCCTTCGCCATCGAGAATTTTCCAGAACTCGTCCATTACGTAAATGAGCGGGCGTCCATCGATCAATTCTTCGAGTCGGTGGAGCAGATAGTTGATGATCGGCACGCGTACTTCAGGATTGTCGATGATGTCGGTGTAATCGAAACCGATGATGTTGGCTTTCTGAAGATCGATCGTATCGACTGGATTGTCGAAAACCCAGCCGAGCGAACCCGAATTGGTCCATTTGCGCATGCGCGCGAACAGCCCATCGTCGCCCATGTTCGGCAGACTCTTCTGGAAGTTGGTCATGCTGCGCAGGTGCATTGGCGTATCGAGCATGTTTTCCACCGCCCTGAAGATGTCTTCTTCGTCGCGGGAGGTGTATTCCTTTTTACCGATCAGCACTTTGATCAGATCGGCCAGAAATTGCACATTGCCTTCGTTGCGCTGGCACTGGAACGGATTGAACCCGGTCGGCTGACCGTTTTCGAGCGCAAGATAATTGCCGCCGCAGGCGCGCACGAAGATCTCGGCACCGCGGTCCTTGTCGAAGAAGAAAATAGTCGGCGAAGGGTTGTATTTCTGCACTTGGCTGAGCAGGAAGTTGATCAGCGCGGTCTTACCCGTACCGGATTTACCGATCACCATCGTATTGGCGATCGCCTTTTCGCCCAGCGAGTTCTCGGCAGGATGCGTCGCGTGGAAATTGAAGTAATAAGGCTGACCGTTCGTAGTCTGCAGCGTAGTGACGCATTGACCCCAAGGATTGTTGTCGCGCTTGCCTGAGGCGAAGTTGTGCAGCGGGGACAGGCCGAGAAAGTTGAGCGAACTGACATTCGCTATACGGGTGCGGTATTTCCAGTTCGCCGGAAGCTGCGAATAGAAGGAAGATGCGACTGCAAGATCCTCTTTTGCGGACACGAAGCCGGCGTTGGACAGCTCCGCACGCGTGGATGCGACGCGCTGCGCGAGACTTTCCTGGCTTTCGGCGTAGATCGTCATCGTGAAGTGGTACTCGCCCAGCACGAAGTTGCCGGATGAGACCTGATCCATCGCGTAGTCCAACTCGACGATCTGGCTCAACGCCTTGTCGCCGGAGGAGATCATCATGCCTTTGGTGCGATCGAGCACCTTGAGTGCGTCCTGACGGCCCATCGGGCTGAAGGAATGAGTCACGACATATTCGTAGTCGAGATACTTCAGTCCGTTGAGGATGCCCGGGAAAGTCGCATCGGCATATTCTTTGACGTTCAGAATGGCGCCGTAGTGATTCACCCCATTCGGTGAATTGATGACGAAGTCGCCGCTCTTCGAGGAGAACATGTGACGGCTGACAGGCAGATAGTTGTAGATCGGCGAATGCAGCACAGGAACCGGCTCTTCAAGCCGATTGAGGATGTAACCCAGAAATTCGAGGGTCTCGGAAAACACGACCCCATTCGCGCCTTCGTACATGCCCAGACGATAGGGAGAATAGTCCTTGATGACCGCTTCAACGTTACCAGCGAGCTCCTGCAGCTTGGTGATCGATTGCTCTTCCTCGGCCTTGATCTTGGCGTGATCGCCCGACTTTTCCATGAAACGCTTTCCACCGACCACAGGACGATAAATCATCGTCATATAGAGATCGTTCTGCATCATCTTCTGGGAAGAGAGCGCGCTGTAATAAGCGTCCGACATCTCCTGATTGAAACGATGGCGGAAATTGCTCTTGACGTTCACGCGCCGACGACGGCGTATATCGTGGACCCAGAAGGCGACATTGACGAAGTCGGGAGCGCGCAGGGTCTGCAGCAACCGATTGAACGTGTTGTGGCGATGCTCGAGTTCCCATTCTTCCCGACCGACGAAGGGCAGGCCCTCAAGGTGCCAGGAAACCAGATAGTCGCCGTCGCGCGTCTTCACCACCGAGGGGGAAACGTGCGAGGAGAACGGTACGAAATCGCTGATGGAAGTGTCGGGTGTGAACATGCGCCTTCAGGGGTAGAGACTGACTATTGAACAGTTAAAAAAGCGCTTCTCCGGAACGGCACAGGACGGACAGCCTGTTCATTGACGTGAAACGAATGGAATCGAAGATGATTCCGGTTCGACCTGTGCGTACACGTTGATCGAACCCGTAACCACCTGTGCCGCACGAGCATGGAGGTTCATCGGAACAAAAAAACCTTTGAATGACGATCCTCCCGGTGTTCCGCCTTGCGGAAGAACACCGGGAGAAGTCGCTTCAAGCAGTTGTCGTGCCCCGACGACCTGCAGTTTTCACCACAGGACCGCTCAACTTCCCGCTGATGATATGCGGACCGGAAAACGACCGCTTGGCACCAGGCCGGCTCTTGCGATAGGCATTCGGCGAAAAAACCCATACGCCACCGTGCAGCTTTCGATTACGCGCACGCAACCGAAACTGCAAATTCAGGCCGAGCAGACGAAAAATCATCTCGTCTCTCTTCGCCATCATTCGCATGATGTAGATGACAACGGGCTCCAGCAGAAGCAAGAAGATATGAAAGTATATCGCGAGCAGGAACACCCCCCCAGCCCCGACGAAAAACGGGATATAGGGCACCCCCAGGAACATCGGGGGGCGGGTGCAGCCACGGAACACGGCATTTCTGTTCACGCCGGTATCAGCAGCTGGCGGAAGCGTTGGTGTCGGACGACATCAGCATGGTGGCGATCGTGGTGGCACCACCGATCAGCACCGCACCGAGGAAGATCGGAGCCACGTCCGACAGACGCTTGTGAGCGAACGCGATCTGGTAGCCGCAGAAAATGATGGCGACGGTGATCACGAGGACCGAGATGAACTTCAGCATGCCTTCGATACCTTCGAAGAAGCTGTTCACGGTCGTGCAGGTATCACCGAAATCGATGGCCTGTGCGAAGAGCAAATGGGGCATCGAGACCAGCGCGACGAACAACATCGCCTTGAACATGCTCATCATATTGTTGACTGCAGTGCCTTTGGACACCGACTTCGAATACTTCTTCATGACTACTCTCCTTTGGTTGGTGGGGTGAAACACTTGCAACGACTGTTACTTGCGACAACTTGCGTGCTCGACCCGGAATCGGCCCAGCAGGACGCGAGGGTTAGAACACGAAAGCGTCATCCTGATTGGGATTGCTGATGACGAGCGCCTTGTCGCCAGCCGAACCGCGCCGTTTGACCGTCGCCGGTTCGTCGGCGGAAGCCTGCTGCGAATCGACGACCTTGGCGACACCGGCGACACCCGCCGTCGGGACAGCCCGCCCGATCGTCTGAACGGGCTGCGGAACGGATGCAGGCACGGCAGTTTCGGCGATAGGGGCTTGGGGGGCCGGGCCTGCCGCAAGGAATGAAGCAACAGGATCGACGAATTCGGTTCGGGAAGGCACGCGCTGTGTCCGCGACGGTGCGGCGACAGCAGGCGGGCTTGGCGGCACCGACGAAGGCAAAGTCTGTGGCTCTACGCTCGCCTGCTCCGTCGAAGGCGCTGCGTTGTAGAGCGGGTGCCTGGCGACAGGTACCGTGCGCCGGGCAGCGCGTCCGACGACTTCGATCGCCGGTGAACTGGGCGCCGCATCGCCCGCACGTCCCTGACGGACGGAGGCGTAGATTTTTTGCACGTATCCCTGACGGAAGCCGGTCGAGAAATTGCCGGAGTAGTAGCAACTGAAGGATTTTCCCCAGTCGCCGTTCGCGCGTTGATAGCACTCGGCCAGAATCCTGGAACCGGCCTTGAGGTTCGCGCAGGGTTCGAACGCCTTCTCGTACGAGTCGAGACCGTACTTGTCGAGGTTGTAACGATTCACCTGGGCCAGGCCAATGGAAAAATTGAAGCCGCGCCCTTCGAGCATACGGACGGTCGCGAGCGCTTCGGGAAGATTCTTCGGCTGACGAACCAAGCGGCCGCCCACCACGCCAATGGCGTAGGGGTTGTAGGAGGACTCGACACGCACAACGTGGTGCATGACCTCGGAAGGCACGGCCAGTCCTTGGCATCCCATCAGTTCAATTCCGGGCAACAAGACGAGATCCTCCTGTCCGAGGCTGCGATTTTGGCGCGGTGGTTGTGATTGCGATCCGGGGCATCCCCTGTCCTCCATTTGCCCGACCCAATGGTGTCCAGCCGTACCTCGACTGTCAACGAAATGCGTACCTGAAGATTACCTGAAAACACGAACCCCGTCTCAAATCAAGCCAGTGCCCCCCTACTTTCAGCCTATTCCGGCCTGTCTAGCCGGTGACTAGCACCGCTTGCCGACCCCGCAGGTGAATGTCGTAAGATCGCCAACAGTCGAACGCAGGGGGAAGCGCATACATGAGTGGCACGCAAAAGTTGCAATTGAAACCATCAGCGTGCATCCCCGCAAAATGCAACTCGCCCCCTTGATACGGCCCACGAGGCCGTGATCCGACCGTACACCAATCGACTCTCTCGCTGCTACCGCAGCGAGGGACTTGCGTACAGATGTCTCCGCCCTTTCTCCCCTCTCCGGGCTCAAGCCTCCCGGAACTACTGAATATCCGCAGGACGCCTCCTCGTGAGCACGCAGAACTCCAATACCGCCGGCAAACTCTTTTTTCTTCTGGGACTGTTGATCCTTGTTGTGGCCGGGGGGCTGTATCTCTCCGGCTACATCGTGCTGATGCAGTTGAAGCTCTCCCATGTCCCGCTGTCCTGGGACACATGGCTCCACTACTACAAAGCCATCGACCAGCCCCAGGTCCGGCCGTTCGTGAAGAAGATCGAGCTGAGCGGCATGATCGGCTTCGGCACGCCGTTCGTGCTCTGGATGGGACTGGTCTTCCTGGTGCTGAAACCCAGAGCGCAGGCGCTTCACGGCGACGCGCGTTTCGCGACCGGAGGCGATCTGGCGGGTAAAGGCATGTTCAAGCCGGAGAAGAACGGCATCGTGGTCGGCAAGTTCGGCGGCAAGCTGCTGCGGCTGAGCGGCCAGCAGTTCGTGATCCTGGCGGCGCCGACCCGCTCCGGCAAGGGCGTGGGCATCGTCATCCCGAACCTCCTCGACTACCAGGAATCGCTGGTGGTGCTGGACATCAAGCAGGAGAACTTCGACCTGACCAGCGGCTGGCGCGCGAGCGTCGGCCACGAGATCTATCTGTTCAATCCGTTCGCCGAAGACCGCCGCAGCCATCGCTGGAATCCGCTGACCTACGTCTCCAGCGATCCCGCGTTTCGCGTCTCCGACCTGATGAGCATCGCGGCGATGCTGTATCCGGACGGCGCCGAAGACCAGAAATTCTGGGTCAGCCAGGCACGCAACGCGTTCATGGCGTTCACGCTGTATCTGTTCGAGAAATACGACGACGACCAGAAGATCGGCTTCCCGTTCTCGAAGCCGCCTTCGCTGGGCGCGATCTACCGCCTGTCTTCGGGCGACGGACAGAGCGAGCTCAAGCCGTTCCTGAAGGACCTGGCGCAGCGGCCGTTCCTCAGCAGCCATGCCAAGACCGCGTTCTCCGGCATGCTGTCGCAGGCGGACGAGACCTTCGCGTCGATCCTCGGCACCTTCAAGGAACCGCTCAACGCGTTCATCAACCCGATCCTCGACGCGGTGACCAGTGCCGACGACTTCCTGCTGACCGATGTGCGCAAGAAGAAGATGACGATCTATATCGGCATCCAGCCCAACAAACTGGCCGAGAGCCGGCTGATCATCAATCTCTTCTTCAGCCAGCTGATCAATCTCAACACCAAGGAACTGCCCCAGAACAATCCGGAGTTGAAGCATCAGTGTCTGTTGCTGATGGACGAATTCACCTCGATCGGCAAGGTCGACATCATCTCCACCGCCGTCTCTTACATGGCCGGTTACAACATCCGCCTGTTGCCGATCATCCAGAGCATGTCGCAGCTCGATGCCACGTACGGTAAAGATCTGTCGCGGACGATGATCACCAATCATGCGCTGCAGATCGTCTACGCGCCGCGCGAACAGCAGGACGCCAACGACTACTCCGAGATGCTCGGCTACACCACCGTGAAGAAGGACAGCTTCACCCGAGGCCGCGAGTTCTCGCGCAGCGAATCCGAGGAACGTCGCGCGCTGATGCTGCCCCAGGAATTGAAGGCGATCGGCTTCGACAAGGAAATCTTCTTCTACGAAGGAATTCCGCACCCGGTGCTGTGCGACAAGATCAAATACTTCCAGGACCGGTATTTCACCGCGCGGCTCATGCCTGCGGTCAAGATCGAGCCGATGGTGATCAAACTCTGAGGCACCTGCGGCGCAGGGCCACGCCTGCGCCGCGAACCGTTATGATCGGCGGGACGTTTCCCAGGACTCCCGCCATGCATCGCTCCGCACTCGCCATCGCCGTTGCCTTTGCCTGTCTCGCACCGCTGCATGCTTCCGCAGCCGAGATCGCGCTCCAGTGCGAGCATGTCTTCGACAGCCGCAAGGCGCAGATGCTGGGCGCGCACACGGTGATCGTGCGCGACGGCAAGGTCGCCGAGGTCCGCGTCGGGCGCGTCGAGATCGCTGGCGCGAACACCATCGACCTCGCCGGGCATACCTGCTCACCCGGCTGGACCGATCTGCACGTGCATCTCGGCGACGAATCGAGTCCACGCGCCTACGAAGAAGAATTCCGACTCGACCAGATCGATTTCGCGTTCCGCTCGGTCGGCTACGCGCGCAAGACGCTGATGGCGGGGTTCACCAGCGTGCGCGATCTCGGCGGCGAAGTCGCTCCGCATCTGCGCGATGCGATCAATCAGGGCCTGATCGAAGGGCCGCGCGTCTGGGCCGCCGGCAAAGCCATCGGCACCACCGGCGGTCACGCCGATCCCACCAATGGCTACAACGCCACCCTCGCCCACCTGGTCGGCCCGCCCGGTCCTACCGAGGGCATCGTCAATTCGGTCGACGACGCGCGCCAGGCGGTACGCCAGCGCTACAAGGAAGGCAGCGACGTCATCAAGATCACCGCCACCGGCGGCGTGCTGAGCTACGCGAAGTCGGGCGATGCGCCGCAGTTCACGGTCGACGAAGTGCGCGCGGTGGTCGAGACCGCCCGCGACTACGGCTACCGGGTCGCCGCGCATTCGCACGGCGCCGAAGGCATGAAACGCGCGGTCCTCGGCGGCGTGACCAGCATCGAGCACGGCACCTACATGAACGACGAGATCATGGCGCTGATGAAACAGAAAGGCACCTGGTACGTGCCGACGATCACCGCCGGCCGCTTCGTCGCCGACAAGGCGAAGATCGACGGCTACTTCCCGGACGTCATTCGCCCGAAGGCCGCGCGGATCGGCGCATTGATCCAGGACACCGCTTCCCGTGCCTACAAGTCCGGGGTGAAGATCGCCTTCGGCACCGACTCGGGGGTCGGCCCGCACGGCGACAATGCGCGCGAATTCATGCTGATGGTCGAAGCCGGCATCCCGGCGACGTACGCATTGCAGTCGGCGACGCTGCTCGCCGCCGAGGTGCTGGGCGTCGACGATCAGGGCGTGATCGAGTCAGGCAAGCGCGCCGATATCGTCGCGATGCCCGGCGATCCGCTGAAGGACATCGGCGCGGTCATGCACGTCGACTTCGTGATGAAAGACGGCGTGATCTACAAAAACACCACCACCGAACGCGCGGGAACGCAATGATGGCGAACATGGAATGGGCCGGCTATCTGGCCGCCGTGATGACCACGCTCGCCTTCGTGCCGCAGGCGATCAAGACCATCCGCACCAGGGACACGCGCAGCATCTCACTGGGCATGTACGTGGTCTTCACCGCAGGCATCGCGATGTGGCTGGTCTACGGCATCGCATTGGATTCGATGCCGATGATCCTCGCGAATATCGTGACCTTCCTGCTGTCGGCGACAATTCTCGGCTTGAAGCTCAAGCACGGCTGAGCGGCGGAATCCGACCGGCCCACGCCACCCAGCCAAGCCACAGCACGAAGGCCGCACGCTGGGCGAAGGCATTCGGTATCCACAGCGGCGCGACGAAAGCGAGCAGGAAGACGATCGATCCGGCGAACGCGCAGATCGCCACAAAGCCCGGGCGCAGCGGCATTCCGCGAAGCCCCCATGCCAGCGCCAGCGCACCTGCGCAGAACGACAGGCACCAGAGGGTCCACGCAGCGGCATGCAAGCCGCTCGCGGCACCGTCCATATCCTCCAGATCCAATGGCAACACGCCCTGCGCCGCGAACGCGATCGCCGACAGCATCACCAACTGCGCGCCGATCCTCGCGCTCCATCGCGAATCGGCCGGCAACGCGGGACGCAGCGGCCACAGCGCAACGGCCGCCATCAGCCCGGGCAGCGCGAACCCGCAGAGATTGAACATCGTCGCCCTGGGCACACCCTGCGCGCCAAGCCAGGCGAGCGGGTGCGTCCGCTGCGAGAAGCCACCATCGCCTGCGTCGAACATCGCACCGAATATCGCGGCTGCGGCGATGAAGATCAGCAGCGCAGCGTCGCCAGCCATGCGCACAGTGCGATTCATGCGGTTTCCTTCCACTGGAATACGTCTTCGACACCCGCGCCGAATGCCCGCGCGATCTTGAACGCCAATTCGAGCGACGGGCCGTAGCGCCCGGCCTCCAGCGCGATGATGGTCTGTCGGGTCACGCCACAGGCTTGAGCGAGCGCTTCCTGAGTCATCTCGCCGCGCTCGAACCGGAAGCGACGGATATGGTTGGCGATCGGCGTCGTGGTCATCGTCGCGTCACTGCCTGTCGCGCCAGTAATACGCCAAGGTCGCCACGTACTCGCACAACCATCCCCACATCAATGCGAAGATCAACAGATTGCCGATCATCAGGGGCGTCGCCCATTCGAGCCTGTCGGCCGGAGTGAAGCCCAGCATCGCAATGCCGACGATGCAGAAGATCAGCGCTCCACGGCCCCAGGCAGCGGCTCGTACCGCGATTTCGCGATCGCGTTCGTCCTCTTCCACCGCGCCTTTCCAGCGCGATGCCAGCACCTCCGACAGAACGAGCCACGCGATCAGCAACAGCACGAGATTGCGACCGACCGCATTGGCGTCCGGGTCGTGCGGCAACGTTGCATCCTTCAATATGTGCAGCTTCGCGAAGAAATACACCATGGCGACTGCAGTGAAGCCGGCGCCGATCCGGGCTTTCCACTCGGCGGGCGACGCCGAGCGCTGCAAGTCTTCGCCCGACATCCGCGAAACGACGTAAAGCAGGCCCCAGGCGCTGGCGACCAGCAGCGCCATTCCGAACGGGCCGGTATCCCAGCCGAAGAGTTGTCGCGGGCTCGCGAGCAGCAGCCACAGCGCACAGCCTGCAACCACAATCAGGGCGCCACGTGTCCAGGTGGGGATCAGCATAGGAGTCAACTCAGGGTTACTAAATGTAATGTAAAGAATACATTTCTGAATTTTGATGTCAAGTTCATTTGACATTTCCCTGCGATGCGCCCCGACTGGCACAATCCCCAGTCGCATTTTTCAAGGGAACCCGCATGTCCGCCAGCCCATCCGGAACGGTAGAGTCGCCATCACGCCCGCTCGACACGATGCAACCGCTGCGTTGGCGCTGGCGCAATGCCGCGCTGTACAGCACCGCTGCATGGAGCGGGTTCTTCGTGATGGGCGTGGAACTGCTCGGTGGCCGGCTGCTGGCGCCCTACTTCGGCAGCTCGATCTTCGTGTGGGGTGCGTTGATCGCGGTGTTCATGACCGCGCTGGCGGTCGGTTACCTCATCGGTGGCCAGCTTTCGCTGCGTTCGCCATCGCTCCGCGGCCTGGGGCTGCTGCTGATCGCGGAGGCGCTGCTCGCACTGCCGGTCATCCTGTTCGGCGACACGGTCTTCGACGCGCTGTCGTTCGCGATCGAGGACCCGCGCTACGGTTCGCTGCTGGCCGCGTTCCTGATGTTCAGCGCGCCGACGGTGTTCTCGGGCATGGTCTCGCCGTATGCGGTGCGGCTGCTGATCGACAACGTCGAGCGCTCGGGGCAATCGGCCGGCCGGCTGTACTTCGCATCCACGCTCGGTTCCGCCGGCGGCACGATCCTGACGACGTTCTATCTGGTGCTGCTGTTCGAGATCAACACGATCATCATCGGCCTGATCGCGATCTCGTTCGCGATCGGCGCCTGGCTCTACGCCACCGGACGCCACGCGCATGCGCCTTGAACTATTGGCCGTCCTGCTGCTGGCATTGGTCGGCTGCGCGCGCCCGGCCGACCCCGCCGACGGCAAGATCGTCCATCGCGAAAAATCGATGTACCGCGACCTCATGGTCGTAGAACTCAACGGCTACCGCTGCATGACGTTCGGAAGGCATCGCACGATGCAGAGCTGCATCCTGCTGGACGACCCGAACATGCTCGCGCTGCCCTATTCGCGCGGCGTATTCGCCGGCCTGGTGGCCAATCCCGGTGCGAAACGGGCGCTGGTGATCGGCCTGGGCGGCGGCGTGATTCCGCGCGCGCTGCGGCGCATCGACCCGTCGATGCGCATCGACGTGATCGAACTCGATCCGGCGGTCGTCGACGTCGCGAAACACTATTTCGGCTATCGCGAAGACCCCGCGCTCAGAACCTTCACCGGCGACGGCCGCGTTTTCGTCCGCCGGCAACTGCGCGCCGGAGCCCGCTACGACCTGATCATTATCGACGCGTTCGAGCGGGTATACGTGCCGGAACACATGCTCACGCGGGAATTCATCGGCGAGGTGAAGTCGCTGCTCTCGCCCCACGGGGTGATCGCATCAAACACGTTCGCAAGCGGGCCGCTGGCGCCCTACGAAGCGGCGACGTACCAATCGGTGTTCGGCCAGACCCGCATCGTCGACGTCGCGATGGGAAGCCGGATCATCCTGGCCGGACGGGACGGCCTGCCTGCCGATGCGACGACGCAGGGCAATACCGCCGCACTGGAGGACCGGTTCCACACCATCGGCATCCTCAAGCGCGAACTGCAGTCCCATCCGCAGCCGGAAACCGTGGGCTATCGTCCACTGACGGACCAGTACTCGCCGGCCAATCTGCTGTTCAAACAGTGAGTTGCACGCAGTGAACTTCGCAGATCGAAGTCCCGGCCGGGCGGCGCCACCTTGCAACCGCCGTCGGCTGGCACAATAGACAGGACACACACCCACGGAATCGCCGCATGTCCCCCGCCTCTTCCCACGTGTTCGACGCCAACGCGCGGAACTTCGAAACCGAGGTGATGCAGCGTTCGCTGCAAACCCCGGTATTGCTGGATTTCTGGGCCGAATGGTGCGGCCCGTGCAAGACCCTCGGGCCGATGCTGGAGGCGTTGGCAGTGGAATTCGGTGGCGCGTTCCTGCTGGCCAAGGTCGATGTCGAAGCCGAGCAGGAGCTGGGCGCCGCGTTCCAGATCCGTTCGATCCCGACCGTGGTGCTGGTGAAGGACGGTCAGTTGGTGGATGGCTTCCAGGGCGCACTGCCCGATGGCCAACTGCGCGAGTTCCTGAAACATCACGGCATCGAGCCGGTCGCGGTCGAAGCCGCCGTCGCCGAGGAAGCGCCGCCTCCGGCGGTCGATCCGCTCGCCGACGTCGTGCGCCTGCGTGAGGAGATCGAAGCCGCGCCGGAAAACGACGCATTGAAACTCGACCTGGCCATCGCCCTGCTGCGGACTGGCAACGCCGCCGAGGCCGAGCGCCTGCTCGACGCCCTGCCCGCCAATCTGTCGACCGACGACCGCGCCATACGCGCCCGCGCACGCCTGGATTTCGCCGCGCTGCTGAGGGACGCCCCGCCTGTCGAAACGCTGCTGGCGACGCTCGCCGACAACGACGGCGATCTGCGCGCGCGCCATCTGCTCGGCGTGCACGACATCGTTGCCGGCCGTTCGCAGGAAGGTCTCGAACACTTCCTGGAGATGCTGCGCCGCGATCGCACGTTCGACGAAGGCCTGCCGCGCAAGGCGTTAATCGACGCTTTCCGGATCATCGAAGACGAGGACCTGGTCGGCCAATACCGCCGCAAGATGTCGTCGCTGCTGCTGGTCTGATCGACCCGTGGCACGCGAAATCACGGCGCGTCGTCTGCGGCGCATCCTGAATCTGTGGCCACCGTTCCTGTTCGCGGGCATACGGGTCCGTGCGATCGCAGACGACTGGCGCCACGCCGAAGTCGAACTGCGCCCGCATTGGTGGAATCGCAATTACGTCGGCGTGCACTTCGGCGGCAGCCTGTTCGCGATGACGGATCCGTTCTGGATGCTGCTCGCCTTCCACGCACTGGGCCGCGACTACATCGTATGGGACAAGGCCGGGGAGATCGCATTCCTGAAGCCCGGTCGCGGCACCGTGCGCGCGCAGTTCCGACTCGACGATGCGACACTCGACGACATCCGTGCGGCGACCGCTGGCGGCGAGAAGCATTTGCGCTGGTTCGAAACCGAGATCGTCGGCGCCGAGGGCGAAGTCGTCGCTCGCGCGCGGAAGCAGTTGTATGTCCGCCGGAAGCGCGATACGTCCTCAGCGTGAGGTTGCCGCTGCTGGCGTGTGGAAATAGGCGGCGCTGATCAACCGGGTGATCAAGGTGTCGCTGTTCGCGCCAAGACGCCGCCACGTTACGCATCGTCGCCAGCGCCGCTTCCTGCGCATCGGTCGGCCCGGGCAGGCCGGACGTCGCCCATGCCGACGCCACCAGAAGCACGACGCCCAGCAGACCCGGCGCCACCCGTTTCGACCACGTTCTCAACGACATGCGCAATGTTTGGCCCGTTTCCACGTCAACGATGAGGATACCGTCAAAGAAACCGGAGCCCGCGCGGATTCACTCCGCCCCCCGCCTTGGGTATGCTCAACGGGCAACAGGGGGAGCAATACATGGGTTCTACGCAGACGGATCAGCAGGATGGGTGGCCGGAGATCGCCGGTTACCGCCTGCTCCGCATTCTCGGGCATGGCGGAATGTCCACGGTCTATCTCGGCCAGCAGCTGTCGCTGGGGCGCGAGGTGGCGATCAAACTCATGCGCCAGGAGGCGCTGGCCGACGAAATCGGCCGTCGACGGTTCGAGAACGAGGCCCGCACCATCGCCCGTCTCGATCACCCGCATATCGTCCATATCCACGAGGTCGGGCGTACCAAGGAAGGCCAGCCCTACCACGTCATGCCGGTGCTGCCGCGCGGACATCTGGGCAAGCGCAACCTCACCAGCGACGAATCGCGGGTCCGCGAGATCCTCGAAGCCCTGCTGAGCGCCCTCGCCTTCGCCCACAGTCGCGGCGTGATCCATCGCGATGTGAAGGCCGAGAACGTGCTGTTCGACGAAGCCGAGCGACCGATGCTGACCGATTTCGGTATCGCCCTGCGCCGGGGCTACGGGTCGCGCGTCACCACTGCCGGCGTCGCCGTGGGCAGCACCGCCTACATGGCCCCCGAACAGGCGCGCGGCACCGAAGTCGACCTGCGCGCCGACCTGTACAGCCTCGGCGTACTGGCGTGGGAAATGCTGGTCGGCAAGTTGCCCTACCAGGCCGAAGACGGGCTGTCGATGGCGCTCAAGCACGTCCAGGACCCCATCCCGAGGCTGCCGCCGCATCTCGGCCAATGGCAGCGTTTCTTCGATCGCGCACTGGCCAAATCGCCGATCGAACGCTTCACCGACGCGCAGGACATGCTCGAAGCGATGCGCCGGGTGCCGCATGCGCAGCGGCAGCCGCTGCGCGCCGCCTATGCCCGGCTGCGCGCACGGATCGGCCTGAAGCAATTGGTCGCCGCTGCCGCGATCGCCGCAGTCGGTATCGGCGCCATCGCCCTGCTGTCGCGGCTGGATCAGCACAG
>JBAQRU010000244.1:0-1743 GCA_049296025.1 Lysobacteraceae bacterium
TGGTTGGGCTGGCAGGCGCCGGGCATCGTGCCGATGTTGATCGCGATGTCGACGCTGCCGATGGTGATGTGGATCGCCCATCGATTCGTGTTGCGGGGTTTGCTGCGTACGCATTGAGGGTGGAGAACATCGCGGCGCGAACGGGGGCGTGCCGGCGATTCCAGGAGATACCCCCAGGAAGCAGGGACGTGCACGGATCTCATGGCATCGCTGCCGAACCGCTGAGTTTGATCTCGCGGTGGTTCATCCGCCCCGGCTGCGAAGCGGATGCGCTTGCTGCGGTCGCCGATGCGGCCGAGAAAGTCCGCACCGGAGAACCGGGCACGCTGGTCTATCTTGCGCATACCGCGCACGTCGGCGATGACCGCCTGCAGTCGCTGCCGCCGTCGCAGCCCGGCCTGCTGCTGTTCTTCGAAATGTATCGCGACCCGCAGGCGTTCCTGCAGCACGTCAACGGTCCGATCTTCACCGCGTTCGTGCGCGATCACGGCCATCTGTTCGTGACCGATGCGCGGGGCGCGCCCTACACCACGGTGGAATTCCTTGCGCGCCGCGCCGGCTTCGTGCGCGCATCGACGGCGACGCAGACGGCAGACGACATCGTCCTGCCCGTGAACCGCAGCCCTGCGGTGATGTTCGAAATCGTCTCCGGCAACCAGGCCCGCGCGCAGGCCTTCTACTCGACGGTGTTCGGTTGGCAGTACGACACCGGCACCGGCGGCTTCGCCTATGTGCATTTTCCGCTGCAGGCGCAGCCGCTGCTCGGCGGTATCGGTCAGGCCAGCGCCGAGCCCGGCTTCGAGCCCGGGCACAGCTTCTATCTGCGCGTCGACAGTCTCGAAGCCACGATCGCCGCCGCCGAAGCCGCCGGCGGTTCGCTGTACATGCCCATCGCCGCTGTCGATGGCTACCGTTTCGCGATGATCCAGGACCTCGACGGCAATCCGATCGGATTGATCGAGCCATTTCTTGTCGAAGCGTGTTGATCGGGGCGTTTTGATCGAGCCATTTTCATCGAGCTTTTTTGATCGAACCATTCGCAGGCTGCGCCGCTGCGTCGTTTTCAAGTCACAAGCAGGACTTCTTCTCAGGAGAGATCGACATGAGTTATCTGAACGCGCTCCGGCTGCATTTCTCGGGCCGATTCCAGGCCAACGTCTCCACGGTCAACAACGACCCGGCGCATTTCGACAATGCAAATTTCAAAGACCGCTATCAGGACATGCAGGGCAAGGGCATGGTGCCCCCGAACGGCTGGTTCAATCCGCAGGGAGACGCCGCGTGGCGTTTTCTCGGCTGCCAGGTCACGTCGGCGTCGCTGCCGACCGGCCCGGTGGGCAGCAGCGACCCGGTCCTCGGTTACATCGTGGCCGACTCCGATCGTCGCGCGCCCGCGAAGCTGGTCGATCTGGACAGCGAACAGCAGCTGGTGTCGGAAATCTGGGGCTTGCAGGTGCGTATCGCCAAGGCCGACGGCACGACATTGCTGCTTGCGGATTTCGAGCCGGCCGCCTTCATCGATATCTGGGATCGGTCGACCGACTCCGCCGGCGGCGACACCATCGCGGGTGCGATGTACCAGTCGGTGTTGTCGAATCTGCAGTGGAGCGACGTCTCGTCGTCGCCGTTCCTGACCGCGCTGCAGGCGGCGGCGAGCGACGGCGTGCTGTCGATCAAGTTCAACGTCGACAGTTTCAATCTGGACTTCACATCGCCCGAGTTCATGACCGGGCGGATCGCCGG
>JBAQRU010000245.1:0-1563 GCA_049296025.1 Lysobacteraceae bacterium
GCTCAAGCCGGACATGGGCGGCGACAAGGACGGCGAAACCCCGGCCGCGCCCGAGTACGAGCGCGTCAACAGCGCCACCGCGCTCTGGATGCGCACCAAACAGGATGTCAGCGACGACGAATACAAAGCCTTTTATCAGCATGTGTCCCACGACTTCCGCGATCCGCTGGCCTGGAGCCACAACCGCGTCGAGGGCAAGGTCGATTACACCAGCCTGGTCTACATTCCCGCGCACGCGCCTTTCGATCTCTACAACCGCGACACGCCGCGTGGGCTCAAGCTCTATATCCAGCGCATCTTCATCATGGACGACGCCGAGCAGTTTCTGCCGCTCTACCTGCGCTTTGTGAAAGGCGTGGTGGACTGCGCGGATCTGCCGCTGAATGTGTCCCGCGAGCTGCTCCAGCGCACGCCGGCGGTGGACAGCATTCGCGTCGCGCTCACCAAGCGCATTCTGGAACTGCTCGAAACCACCGCGCGGGACAAGCCCGACCACTACCGTGCTTGCTGGGACGAGTTCGGCATCGTGATCAAGGAAGGCCTGGGCGAGGACCACGCCAATCGCGAGCGCGTCGCCGGGTTGGTGCGCTTTGCCAGCACCCGCGTCGAAGGCGAGCTGGTGTCGCTGGCCGATTATGTCGCGGCCATGAAGCCTGGCCAGGACAAGATTTATTATCTGGTGGCGGAATCCGAGAGTGCCGCGCGCCACAGCCCCTACCTGGAAGCGTTCCGGCAGCGCGGCATCGAAGTCCTGTTGCTCGGCGAGCGCATCGACGAATGGGCGATGTCCTATCTCACCGAATTCGACGGCAAGACGCTGCGCGACATCAGTCGCGGCGAGCTGGATCTGGCGGAACTCGGAGAATCTCCCGCTGAATCAGCACCCGCCGAAGCCGGCGCGAATGATGCGGTGCTGGAGCAGATCAAGACGTTGTTGGGCGATAGCATCGCTGAAGTGCGGGCCTCGGCGCGCCTCACCGAGTCGCCCGCCTGCCTGGTGCTGACCAAGGACGCGCTGGGTCCACAGATGCGCAAGATGCTGGCCGCCGCGGGTCAGGAACTTCCCGAGACCAAGCCGATCCTGGAAGTGAATCTGGCGCACGCGCTGGTCGCCCGTCTGGCGCAAGAGCAGGATGCGGCGCGGCGCGAAGACTTGGCGCACTTGCTGTACGATCAGGCCGCGCTCGGTGCCGGCGAGGCGCTCGCCAACCCCGCGCTCTTCGTCCAGCGCCTCAACCGGTTGTTGTTGGGAGCCTGAACGCGGCGGCGGGAGTGCCGTGTTGCACCGGGCCTGGCGGTGCCATCGCCGCGTCGCCCGACAGGGTTAACGGGGAGCCGTTGTGAAACTGCGTGTCATTACCTACAACATCCACCGCGCCATCGGGCTGGACCGGCGATTTCAGCCCGAGCGCATCGTCAAGATTCTTCGCGACCAGGACGCGGATATCGTGTTGCTGCAAGAGGTGGATGACGGCGCACCGCGCTCGAAAGAGCAGGACATGGCGCGCGAACTGGCCGCCGAACTCGGGTACGCCCATTATGCGGCCGGCCACAATGTCAGTC